>NZ_ALVC01000119.1:0-39191 GCF_000293195.2 Sphingomonas sp. LH128 | reverse complement strand
TGCCGATCACCGCGCGCTTGGAGATCGCATAGGCCATGCCCGGATGGTCCATGTAACCGGCGATGCCGCTGCGCTCGCCGGTGGTCACGAACGCGCGGATCGCGTCCAGCAGCGCCGGATCGCCCAGCATGTAGGCGGAGACCGAGGAGATCAGCACCGCGCAGCCCCCCACCTCGAAGTGCGGCAGCAGCCCCGCAACCAGTCGCTCGGTGGCGTCGTAGTTGACCGCGAAGATGCGCGGCCCGTCGCTCATCGTCGGCGAGAGTCCGGCAGTGTGGACCAGCGCCGAGATCGGGGCGCCGCCCAGCGCGGCGACGATCCGCGCGGGAAAGTCCCCGGCGGCGATGTCGGCGGCGAGAATGTCCACTTTCCCGGCGGCGGGGCGCAGTTCCTCGGCCAGCGCCTCCAGCCTCACAGGGTCGAGGTCGCACAGCAGGAGCGGGCGGCCCTGCGCGGCGAAGCGCTGCGCCGCGGGACGGCCCATGCCGCCTGCGGCTCCGGTGATGACGACGGTTCCGGTGGTCATGCTCTCTCCTCGGCGGGGTCTGTTTGCGCAAGGTGCTAGCCCGGCGGCCGGGCGCGCGACAGGGCGGCGTTGCAGGTCATCGCCAAGGCGTTCCATCCGGCGTTCACACCGCCATAACGATCAGCTGCTGGCATCCTTCACCGTCTCCATCGCCACGAACGTGGACGTGCTGGCGACATGCGGCAGGCTGGAGATCTTTTCCCCCAGCACCACCCGGTAGCGGCGGATGTCGGCCGTGCGCACCTTGAGCAGGTAGTCGAAGCTGCTGGCGATCATGTGGCATTCCTCCACTTCGGGAATGCGGCGCACGGCGCGGTTGAACTCGGTCAGCGCGCTTTCGCGGGTGTCGGACAGCTTCACTTCGGCGAAGGCGACGTGATCAAGCCCGAGGCTGGCGGGATCGACCACCGCGCGAAACCCCCGGATCACGCCGCTTTCCGTCAGCCGCCGCAAGCGTACCTGGCACGGAGTTTTCGACATGCCGACCGCCTTGGCAAGGTCGGTCACGGTGATCCGGCCATCGGAGCGCAGGACCGCGATGATCTTGCGGTCCAGTTCGTCCAGTTCGACCGGTTGAGCGCTCTTTGCCATGCGATATGCCTTCAATGGGGAGTCAAAAAAGTCAAACCGGATATTTCCGTGCCGTTGAAAAGGCAGAACGACAAGCGCGAATCGGCTAGCATCGCTTGCATGACCACGCCCGCCCTCTCGCCTTTTGGCCAGTTCGCTCCTGCTGTTCGCCCGATGACCCCGCTGCGCCGCGCCATCGCCGATGCGCGCCGCCGGGATGAGGCCGAGTGCCTTGCCCCGCTGCTGGGCGCCGCGACGCTGGATGCGGACCTGAAGGCCAAGGTGCGCGAGGCGGCCACCGCGCTCGTCACCACGCTGCGTGCCAATCACAAGGGCACCGGGGTCGAGGGACTGGTGCAGGAATATGCGCTCTCCAGCCAGGAGGGCGTGGCGCTGATGTGCCTTGCCGAAGCGCTGCTGCGCATTCCCGACCACGCCACCCGCGACGCGCTCATCCGCGACAAGATCGCCGACGGCGACTGGAGCGGGCACCTCGGCGGCGGCAAGTCGCTGTTCGTCAACGCGGCCACATGGGGACTGGTGGTGACCGGCAAGCTGGTCGGCTCGGTGGACGACAAGGGCCTCGGCGCGGCGCTGACCCGCCTCGTCGCGCGCGCGGGCGAGCCGGTGATCCGGCGCGGCGTGGACCTTGCCATGCGCATGATGGGCGAACAGTTCGTCACCGGCGAAACGATCGACGAAGCGGTCAAGCGCGCGAGGGAACTGGAAGCGAAGGGCTTCCGCTACAGCTACGACATGCTGGGCGAGGCGGCCACGACCGCCGCCGATGCACGTCGCTACTATGCCGACTACGAGAACGCGATCCATGCCATCGGCAAGGCGTCTGCGGGCAAGGGCATCTACGAGGGCCCCGGCATCTCGATCAAGCTCTCGGCGCTGCATCCGCGCTATGCCCGCGCGCAGGCGGCACGCGTGATGGGCGAACTGCTGCCCGACGTGAAGGCGCTGGCGCTGATGGCCAAGAGCTACGACATCGGCTTCAACATCGATGCCGAGGAAGCCGACCGCCTCGAACTCTCGCTCGACCTGCTGGAAAGCCTTGCGCTCGATCCGGAGCTGGCGGGCTGGGACGGCCTGGGCTTCGTGATTCAGGCTTATGGCAAGCGCTGCCCCTTCGTGATCGACTGGATCGTCGATCTTGCCCGCCGCGCCGGTCGCCGGATCATGGTGCGGCTGGTCAAGGGCGCCTACTGGGACGCCGAGATCAAGCGCGCGCAAGTGGACGGCCTTGCCGACTTCCCGGTCTATACCCGCAAGGTCCATACCGACGTGTCCTACGTCGCCTGTGCCCGCAAGCTGCTCGCCGCGCCCGACGCGGTGTTTCCGCAGTTTGCAACGCACAACGCGCAGTCGCTGGCGACGATCTATCGGCTCGCAGGCCCGGACTTCGCTGTCGGCCAGTACGAATTCCAGTGCCTCCACGGCATGGGCGAGCCGCTCTATTCGCAGGTCGTCGGGGCCGACAAGCTGGACCGCCCCTGCCGCATCTACGCGCCGGTCGGCACGCATGAGACGCTGCTCGCCTACCTTGTGCGGCGCCTGCTGGAGAACGGTGCGAACTCCTCGTTCGTCAACCGCATCGCCGATCCTGCGGTGCCGGTGGAATCGATGGTCGCGGATCCGGTGGAAGTCGTGCGCGCCATGTCTCGCCCCGGTGCGCGCCATGATCTGATTGCCGCGCCTTGCGGCCTCTATCCGGACCGCCGCAACTCCGACGGCATCGACCTGACCGATGAGATCGCCCTCGAAGCTCTGGCGACGGCGCTGGCAGCTTCGGCAACGGCGCAATGGACCGCAGCACCGGAAGGCGCGAAGGGAGAGGGCCGTCCGGTCCGCAACCCGGCCGACCATCGCGACGTGGTCGGCACCGTGATCGAACTCGCAGCCAGCGAGGCGGCCGCTGCGGTCGCCCGCGCTGCCGCCTCGAACTGGAGCATGGTCCCGGTCGATCAGCGCGCCGCCATGCTCGAACGCGCGGCAGATGCGATGCAGGATCGCATGCCCGTGCTCATGGGGCTGGCCATGCGCGAGGCGGGAAAATCCGCACCCAATGCGATTGCCGAAGTGCGCGAGGCGATCGACTTCCTGCGGTATTACGCCAAAGCGGCCAGGGATACCTTAGGTGCCGTTAAGGCACCTTTGGGTGCCGCCGTGTGCATCTCGCCGTGGAACTTTCCGCTGGCCATTTTCACCGGCCAGATCGCGGCGGCGCTGGTCGCGGGCAACCCGGTCCTCGCCAAGCCGGCCGAGGAAACCCCGCTGATCGCCGCGGAATCCGTACGCATCCTCCACGAAGCGGGCGTCCCCGCCGACGCGCTGCAGTTCATGCCGGGCGGCGGAGATCTCGGCGCCGCGCTGGTCGCCGCACCCGGGACGGCGGCGGTGATGTTCACCGGCTCCACCGAAGTCGCGCGCCTGATCCAGCGCCAGTTGGCGACCCGACTTTCGCCGGAAAACCGCCCAATTCCGCTGATTGCCGAGACCGGCGGCCAGAATGCGATGATCGTCGACAGCTCCGCGCTGGCCGAGCAGGTGGTGGCCGACGTCATCGCCTCGGCCTTCGACAACGCGGGCCAGCGCTGCTCCGCACTGCGGGTGCTGTGTCTGCAGGAAGACGTTGCCGACCGGACACTGGCGATGCTGCGGGGCGCGTTGGCCGAACTGAAGGTGGGCAACCCGGACCGCCTCGCCATCGACATCGGCCCGGTCATCACCGCCGAGGCCCAGGCCAACATCGAACGCCACGTGGAAAAGATGCGCGCCAAGGGCTGCCGCGTCGAACAGGTTGCATTGGGGAAGGGCGCGGAAAACGGCACTTTCGTAGCCCCTACGATCATCGAGATCACCGGGATCGACCAGCTTGAGCGCGAGGTTTTCGGCCCGGTCCTGCACGTCGTGCGCTTCCGTCGCGACGACCTCGGCAAGCTGCTCGAAAGCATCAACGCGACCGGTTACGGCCTGACGTTCGGCCTCCACACCCGCCTTGACGAGACGGTGGCGCGCGTGACCGGCGCGATCCGCGCGGGCAACCTCTACGTCAACCGCAACACCATCGGCGCCATCGTCGGCGTGCAGCCCTTCGGCGGGCGTGGGCTTTCCGGGACCGGGCCGAAGGCGGGCGGGCCGCTCTACCTAGGCAGGCTCACCCGGCAGGCTCCGCAGGTCCTGACGCCACCCGAAGAAGCGCCCATGTTGCTGACGGTTTTTGCGGACTGGCTGGACAAGCATGGCGAGCCCTCTGCCGCCGGTTGCGCGCGTGACCTCGGCTGCTCTTCGGCGCTGGGCTTCGAGGCCGTGCTTCCCGGCCCGGTCGGCGAGCGTAACCTCTATGCGCTCCACCCGCGCGGCCGCATTCTCCTGCGACCGGCGACGCGCGAAGGTCTGCTGGGCCAGATGGCGGCGGTTCTTGCGACAGGCAACACCGCGACGGTGGAAGGCATGGACTTGCCTGAAGGCCTGCCCGCGAAGGTCGCCGCGCGCTTCCATGCCGATCCGGGCGAGTTCTTCGCTGCGTGCCTCGTCGAAGGGGATGCTCAGGCGGTGCGCGGGGCGTGCGACTCGGCGGCGAAACTGCCGGGGCCGATCGTGCCGGTCCACGTCTGGACTGGGCATGACACTGGACCAAACGGGGCGTGGCTGCTGGACGAAGTATCCACTTCCATCAACACCACGGCTGCCGGAGGCAATGCCAGCCTCATGATGATCGGCTGATTCGGTCGGCAAACTATTGTGAAAACACGTAATGCCCCGCCGCATTTCGGCGGCGGGGCTCGTGCTGTCGTAAACGGGCAACAATCCGCCGGAATCCGCGAAACCTGTACCAAAGACTGAGATTAGTCTCGTTGCGACCACACCGCGTTGGATTACAATGCAGGCGGGAGTAGGACATATGGGCAGACTGATCGTCGATGCCGCCTCGAGCCTTGATGGCTTCTGGGCTGATGCTCGCGGACGGAGCGTGTTTTGCACCTCCGAACTTCATGGTTCTGGCTTGTCCGGCAAACTGGACAAAGTCTGCGGCGCGGTGGTCATGAGCCGCCGGTCCTTCGAACTGTCCGAGGATACCGGATGGATCGCGGATGCCTATTCAGGAAAAACCCCAGTCTTCGTCGTGACCGATGCGCCTCTGGCAATTCCCTTGCTCGGGGAGTTTCATTTCGTCCCGACTTACGCCGAGGCTTTCGCCGCCGCGCAGAAGGCTGCGGGCGACAGTGCGGTTCTTGTCGTCGGAGAGGCCGGTGCGGTCAATGCCGCTCTACGTTCCGGCCATGCAGATGAAATCTGGCTGCGGATGATGTCGCGCACGCTGGGTAACGGCGCCGCGCTGTTCGAGGACGACATCCCGGTCGAGAACTACTTCGTGTCCGAACTCGATACCACGGCGGATGCCGTCCACATGCATCTTGAGCGCAAGCTGGAGGCCTGACCTTTAAGCGGGGCAGGGCTGCAGCGTCTCGCGCTTGTGCAGCGAGATGGTGACCAGGAATACCGCAAGACCGCCCAGCGCCAGGCAGGCGCCGATCCAGCCGGTCGAGGTCAGCCCAAGACCGGCCGAGATGGCCATGCCGCCCAGCCACGGACCGATGGCGTTAGCCGTATTGAAAGCACTGTGGTGCGCGGCGGCGGCGAGCGCCTGCGCGTCTCCGGCCACGTCCATCAGGCGCGTCTGCAGGATGGTGCCGAGCCCGCCGCTGAAGCCGATCAGCAGCACTACGATGCACAGCGTCCAGATGTTGCCCGCCATGAGCGAGAACAGTGCAAGCGACACAGCGCTGAACAGCAGGGCGCAGATCGCGGCCTTCGTCTGTGCGCGGTCGGCGACCCAGGCCCAGAACAGGTTGCCCACGGTCATGCCGACGCCGAAGATCGCCAGCACAGCGGGGACGAGCTTTTCCGAAACGTGCGTGACCTCGATCATGGTCGAGGCGACATACGTGTAGACGCAAAAGAGGCCGCCGAAGCCGATCGCGCCGGTGAGCAGGGTCAGCAGCACTTGCGGACGGCGAAGCGCGCCGAGTTCGCGCAAGGGGCTCGCGCTCTCGTCGGCGGGCTGGTGCGGGGCGTAGAGCGCGACCAGAGCCATCGTCAGGATCGCGAGACCGGAAACGACCGCGAAGCCGCTGCGCCAGCCGATCGCCTGCCCCAGCCAGTTGGCGGCGGGCACGCCGATGATCGTCGCGACCGTCAGGCCCGACATGACCATGGCGACCGACTGCGCGCGCTTGTTCGCGGGCACCATCGATGCGGCCACAAGGGCGGCAATGCCAAAGTACGCGCCATGCGGAAGGCCGCTGACGAAACGGCACAGCAGCAGCAAGTCATACGTCTTGGCCATGGCGGAGATGCCATTGCCGATGGCGAACAGCGCCATCAGGCCGATCAGCAGGCGGCGGCGCTCGATCTTGGCGGCGAGCACGGCGATGACCGGTGCGCCGGCGACTACGCCCAGCGCATAAGCACTGATCGCGTGACCGGCCTGTGGCTCGGTCAGGCCGAGATCGCGGGCGAAAAAGGGTACGAGGCTCATCGCCGCGAACTCGGTGGTGCCGATGGCGAATGCACCCATCGCAAGCGCAAGGATGACGAGCGCGGGGTGGGTCGCGCGGGTGGAGGCGGAAGGGGACTGATTCATGTTGCGTTGCAACATAGAAACAAAGGCGCGGTGAGGCTAGTCGCCTGGTGGTGCAAATTCCGCAACATTGCGGTGAATAAGCTGCATCGCAGGTTGCAGGGGCCGCATTCGGACGTTTGCCGGGACTGCTCCGGCACTGTAGTGGCCTTTGCGATTTCAGGCAATTCAGGCAGACCCATGGCCCGGAAATATTCGAAGCACGGACCCTACGAAGACCTTCATCGCGAGGAGGAAGAAGCTCCGGCCGAGGCCGTGCCGTGCTGGCTTTGCGGCCGCCCCACGGGCGAGACCATCGTGTGGCATCACCCGGTGCCCAAGAGCCGCGGCGGGCGCGACGTCGTGCCGATGCATCCGATCTGCCAGCAGACGGTCATCGCGAACTTCACGAACTCCGAACTCCAGCGCTTCGGTACGGACGTGGAGGCGCTGTTGATTTACCCGAACATCCGCAAATTCGTGGACTGGGTGGCGAAGAAGGATCCCGATTTCAACGCGGCGATCACCAAGAAGCAGCGGTGAGACGGTTGGTGGGGCGTTGTTACCCACCCCGCTGCGACTAAGGCCTTCGGCCCAAGTCTCGCTGCCCCTCCCGCAAGCGGGAGGAGGAAGGCGCGTCAGCCCTCCCGTGTGCGGGAGGGCCGGGAGGCTTGGGAGCGAAGCGAACTAGCCGGACGGGGTGGGCTTCGACGCCAACCCCGGCCGCCTCAGAACACCGGATCGAAGCCCGGCGGCAGTTCGCTGGCCGGGCCGCTCTTGTCCTCGCTGCCGGGGACGTGGATGCCGCATTCGGTCTTGTCCCAGCCCTTCCAGCGACCCGAGCGCGGGTCTTCGCCCGGCGCGACCTTGCTGGTGCAGGGCATGCAGCCGATCGAGGGATAGCCTTCGGCCACCAGCGGGTGCGCGGGCAGTTCATGCTCGGCGATGTAGGCGGCCAGACGCTCGGCCGACCAGTCGATCAGCGGGTTGATCTTCAGGCGCCCTTGCGCATCGGTCGTGTCGATCTCGAAGCGCGGCAGGTGCGCGCGGGTCGAGTTCTGGAACGACTTGCGGCCGGTGAACGAGGCGTCGTAATGCGCCAGCGCCTTGGCGAGCGGCTTGACCTTGCGGATCTCGCAGCAGCCGTCGGGGTCCCACGACCAGCGCAACCCGTTCTCGTCCTTCTTGGCGATTTCCGCCTCATCGGGGACGAGGTTGATCAGGTTGGTCAGGCCGAGGCGCGCGATCAGGGTGTCGCGATAGGCCAGCGTCTCGGGGAAGTGCTTGCCCGTTTCGAGGAACAGCACCGGCACGCTGGGGTCCACGCTCGCGACGAGGTGGAGCAGCACCGCGCTTTCCGCGCCGAAGCTGGAAACGATTCCCACATCGCCCGCCATTCGCTCCTTCAGCAGCGTCTCGAGCATCTCGCTCGTGTCGGTGCCGCGGAACAGGCGGTTGAGACGCACCGCATCGGCCTCGGTGAACCGGGCGGAAGTGTCGATGCGGTGCCTGATACGGTCTTCGTTTTCAGCTTCGGTACGGAACATAGGGATATCCCTTCTGGCCCTTCGGGGCTTACGCCGGGTGGCGCTTGGCCCAGATGGCCTGCCTGCCGTCGATCGCGGTGGCCTGGTATACGTTGTCCCACCGCTCGAAGGCGTTCTTCGCATCGGTGGTATTGAGCGCCTTGTCGGGCGCGAAGGCATCGAAGCCGCAGCGGCGCATGTGGTGCAGCATGTCGATCACAAGATCGCCCACGCCGCGCAGCTCGCCGGCATAACCGGCTTCACGCAGGATGCGGGCGGCGGAGTAGCCGCGCCCGTCGGTCCACGCCGGGAAGTTGACTTCCACCAGCGCGATCCGGTCGAGGTAGGGCAGCAGCGCGCGGGCGTCCTCGCCCGGCTCGATGCGCACGGCGGTGGCGTTCGACTGTTCGGAGAACGCATCCACGGTGACGGCAGGGTCGTTGACGGCCTCGTCGTCACGGAAGCGGAACTGGACGTCAACCATAGATGGCCTCCTTGAACGGGTCCATGCCGATACGGCGATAGGTGTCGAGGAAGCGCTCCTCGCCCTGCTTGTTGGCGAGATAGACTTCGGTGGCCTTTTCGATCGCGTCGACCACGCCGTCCTCGGTGAAGCCGGGGCCGATGATCTTGGCGAGCGAGGTGTCCGCGCCCTCGCTGCCGCCGAACAGGAGCTGGTAGTTTTCCAGGCCCTTCTTGTCGACGCCGAGGATGCCGATGTGGCCCGCGTGATGGTGGCCGCAGGCGTTGATGCAGCCCGAAATCTTGAGCTTCAGCTCCCCGATCTCGGCCTGCTTCTGCGCCGAACCGAAGCGCTCGGAAATCTTCTGCGCGACCGGGATCGAGCGGGCGTTGGCGAGGCTGCAATAGTCGAGGCCGGGGCAGGCGATGATGTCGCCCACGGTGTCGAGGTTGGCAGTGGCGAGGCCCGCTTCGTCGAGCGCCTGCCAGACAGCGTAGAGGTCCGCCTTCTTCACGTGCGGAAGCACGATGTTCTGGGCGTGGGTGACGCGCAGTTCATCGAACGAATACTCGGTGCCCAGCTTCGCCATCAGGCGGATCTGGTCGGCCGAGGCATCGCCGGGGATACCGCCGACAGGCTTGAGGCTGATCGTCGCGATGACGTAGCCCGGAACCTTGTGCGCGGTGGTGTTGCGCTCCACCCAGAGGCGGAAGTCGGGATCGGAGAGGTCCAGATCGTTGGACAGGCCGGTCTCGAAGGCGGGGTCGACGAAGTGTGCCTTGATCCGCTCCAGTTCGGCGAGCGGCGGCTCGATCGGCTGGGTCAGCAGGTGCGCGAACTCCTCCTCGACCTGGCGGACATATTCGTCGCGGCCCAGTTCGTGGACGAGGATCTTGATGCGCGCCTTGTACTTGTTGTCGCGGCGACCGTAGCGGTTGTAGACGCGCAGGCACGCTTCGGAGAAAGTGATGAGCTGGTCCAGCGGCACGAATTCGCGGATCAGCGGCGCGATCATCGGAGTGCGGCCCATGCCGCCACCGGCATAGAACTGCGCGCCGATCTCTCCGGCGTCATTACGCACCATCTTGATGCCGATGTCGTGCAGGCGCATCGCCGCGCGGTCGGTCTCGGAGGCGATCACGCAGATCTTGAACTTGCGCGGCAGTACCAGGAATTCCGGGTGGAAGCTGGACCACTGGCGCAGCAGTTCCGCATAAGGACGCGGATCGATGATCTCGTCGGCGGCGGCACCGGCGAACTGGTCCGAGCTGATGTTGCGGATGCAGTTGCCGCTGGTCTGGATCGCGTGCATTTCCACCTTCGCCAGCTCGGCGAGGATGTCGGGCGTCTCTTCCAGCTTGATCCAGTTGTACTGGATGTTCTGGCGGGTGGTGAAATGGCCGTAGCCGCGGTCGTACTTGTCCGCGATGTCACCCAGAAGGTGCATCTGAGCGCCGCTCAGCGTACCGTAAGGCACCGCGACGCGCAGCATGTAGGCGTGCAGCTGGAGGTACAGGCCGTTCTGCAGGCGCAGCGGCTTGAACTGGTCCTCGGTCAACTCGCCCGAGACGCGGCGGCGCACCTGGTCGCGGAATTCCTCGACCCGCACATCGACCATCTGCTGGTCGTATTCGTCGTACTTGTACATCAGATCACCCAGTTCAGAGCGGCGGGGTCGGACGGCTTCAGCGTCAGGTCGAGGCGCACGGTCGGCCCAAAGGCGCGAATGCGCTCCTTGATGTGCGCGGGGCGCACGCCTTCATCGGTCTTCTCGCCATCGACGACATAGGCCGCGAAGACGTTCTGCACGCCTTCTTCCCGTGCGATGATCGCAGCCCCGTTGTCGCCGACATCGGCGCTGTCGTTCACGTCGAGCGACCAGCCGAAGCCGGTCCACCACACGACGGCGCCGCTTTTCAGGTCGTTGCCCGTCAGGATCTTCACTGCATTGCCTCCAGCGCCAGGGCGCGAATGGTGTTGTCCGCCGAGTCATGGTCGGCGGCGACCGAGCCGATAACGATAAGCGCGGGGCTTTGCACCTTCTGACTTTCGACAAGATGCGCAAGACCGGCCAGCGGAGAGCGCAGGACACGCATATCGGAGCGGGTGGCCTTCTCGATAATTGCCACGGGCACGTCGGGCGCGAGGCCATCGGCGATGAGCTTTTCGGAGATCTGCGCGGCCGTGGCGATGCCCATGAAGATCACCAGCGTGCGGCCCTTGCCGGCAAGGCCGGACCAGTCCTGCTCGGATAGGCCCTTGCACTGGCCCGCCACGAAGCTGACGATCGAGGCATGGTCGCGGTGAGTGAGCGGGATCTGCGCAGCGGCCGAAGCGCCCAGCGCCGAGGAGATGCCGGGCACGACCTCGACCGGGACGCCCGACGCGTGGCAGGCCTCGGCCTCTTCGCCGCCGCGTCCGAACACGAAGGGATCGCCGCCTTTGAGGCGCACGACGTCGTTCCCCGCCAGCGCCTCGCGCACCAGCAGGGCGTTGATATCCTCCTGCTTCATGGTGTGGCGCGAACGGGCCTTGGCGACCGAAACCAGCTTTGCTGTAGGCCGCGCCATCGCCAGGATCGCGGGATCGACGAGACCGTCGTGGACCACCAGCGATGCGCTCATCAGCAGGCGTGCGGCACGTAGGGTCAGCAGATCCGGATCGCCGGGGCCTGCACCCACAAGGTACACCTTGCCCACGCGGGGCATCTTGGAGGGATTCGCGGTCATGGTGTGGCGCAAATGGGCGCGATGATCGCCGGATGCCAGCCATAATGGCTTTGAGGGGGCTAAGGGGAGCTTTACGCTGGCCGGATTGCCGCGTTTCCAAGGGAGTTCACAGAAAATTACGCATGACTTCGGTGCTTCATTAGTCCCGGCTCTAACCGAATCTTAACCTAACTTGTGGACGTTCGCCTCACACATGGAGGTGGACTGATGCCCATTGCGGCCCATTTTGAAGCGCCTGAAGCAAGCGGCCGCCCTCGTGCGGAGCGTCGCCGCCTCTTGCTGGAGACGCAAGGGGCGCTGGAGTCCGGCGAGCACACGCAGGTCGTGCTCCACAACTTCTCGGAAACCGGTGTCCTGCTGGAAAGCAAGCTCGACCTCGAGATCGGCGAGATCATCGAACTCGACCTGCCCGAGGCGTCTCACGCACGTGCGCGTGTCATCTGGGCGAGCGGCAAGCTCTACGGCTGCGCCTTCGATTCGCCGATCCCCAGCGCCACCTTGCGCGCGGCGCAGCTTCGCAGCGCCGTGCAGACCGAACTTGGGCTCGGGGCCGCGCCGGCGCCGATAGGGCCGGGGGCGATCGGGGGTGAAAGCCTTGGCGAGCGGTTGCATCGCCTGCGCAAGTTGCGGGGGCTGACGCAAGGCGAACTTGCCAACCGCCTCGGTGTCAGCAAGCCAACCGTGTGGGCTTGGGAGCAGGGCCGCGCCCGTCCGATCGAGGAGCGGCTGGACGCCATCGCCGAGGCGCTCGGCGTCGAGGCGGCGGAACTGCGACCGAGTCGAACGGTGCCCGGGTTGACCGATCTCATCTCCCGTTGCCGGGAGCAGATCGCAGCGGCCGTGGAAACGACGCCCGACAAGGTACGTATCATGATCGAGCTTTGACGCGGCCACCGTCTCGTCTGAAAAATCGATCCGCAGCGACATGTGCAATATTGGTGCATCGATGCAACCAATTCGCGATCATGGAAGTTTGTGTTCTCTGTTGCTGTTTTAGATGGTAAACGTTATTTTAATAAATATTCAGAATTAATTGAGTTAGTTAACAGAACTAAATTGGATTGATGATTAATAAAATATCTATGGTTAATGATGTTAATTTTATCTGCGTAGTGTTTTACTCAAATCTCCATGGTCGGATTCGAAGCGGTCTCACGGGCCGCTGAGGGGCAGGCCAAGGCAGGCACCGGGACGCAGTCGGCATGGGCATGAACTTCACATTCCAGGAAAGCTCGGTCCTCTACGGGATGCTTGCCGAGAGTTCGACTGACGTGATCCTCAAGACCGATCCCAAGGGCTTCATCGTCCATGCGACGTCCGGCATCGCCGAACTGGGGCACCGCGATCCCGCGCGCATCGATGGGGGAGGGCTGCTCGGCCCTCATCTCCTCGACCTTGTCGCGCCGGAGGCGAAGCAGCAGATTTCCAAGGCCCATGCCCGCGCGATGGCAGGCGAGGATCTGGACTGGATAGAGTTTCCCGCGCTGACCCGTGACGATCGCAAGCGCTGGTTCGAACTTCGCCTTCGCGCACTGTTGCGTCACGATGGCGCGCCGTACGGCGTGCTTGGCGTCATGCGCAACGTCGATGAACTGCGCTCACTCAGCGAACGGCTGTTCACGGCGACTTATACCGATCCACTGACCGGTCTCACCAACCGCACGGCGTTCATCTCGATGCTGGAACACATGCTCGATGCCCGTATGGAGGGTTGCCTTGCGCTGTTCAGCATCGATTTCTTCCGCACGATCAACATGCAGTACGGCCAGAGCGTGGGTGACGAGGTCCTGACCGTCTTCGCCGATCTGCTGCGCGAACTGCTGCGGACCGAGGACATCATTTCCCGGATCGGTTCGGAGCGCTTCGCCGTGATCCTGCCGCGCGTCACGGCGGCCGAGGCGGAAGGCATCTGCCGCCGCGTGGTGACAACGCTGGCCGAACTCAAGCAGGCGATCGGCGACGGCAGCTTCGCGATGACTGCCAGCGCCAGCGTCGCCCGCGTCGGAACCAGCCTCGATTCTACGCTCGAACGGGCCGAGATGGCGCTGTTCGTCGCCAGGGCGAAGGGCCGCAACCGGCTGGAAATGGAAAAGCCCGTCCGCCTCGCAGTGGGATGAAGGCATGAACAAAGAAGGGGCGACGCCGTTGTCGGTGCCGCCCCTTTCGTCAGGTTGTGGTTACGGTCAGTTCAGCAGCCCGGCATAGCGGTCGAGCGCGGCCAGCGGCCCTTCCGGCCAGCGCGACAGCACCAGCAGGCGCTTGTGCCCGCCGCCGATGGCGAGTTCGTCGGTCACGCCCATGCCGCCGTGGAACTGGATCATCTCGTGCCCCAGTGTCACCGAGGCGTCGGCGATGTAGGCCCGCGCGCCGTGAACGGCATTCGCGAACTCGTCACTGCCCCAGGATACGAGTGCGAGGTTGAGGAGTGCGCGGCTCTGCTCGATCGCGGCATACTGGGCGACCATGCGGTGCTGGATCGCTTGGAAAGAGCCCAGTGCGGCGCCGAACTGGTCGCGCGTGCGCAGGTAGTCGATGGTTTCCGCGAAGATCCGCTCCATGATCCCGAGTGCTTCGGCGCTGCGGGCGAGAGCGGCGAGGTCGCTGGTGGCGGCGATGGCGGCAAGCCCGTCGTCGCTCAGCTTGTGGTCGGAGGGCACGATGACGTCGCTCAGTTCCAGCGACGAAGCCACGCTGCCGTCCGCCATGTGCCAGTCGTGGGCGGAGACGCCGGGGCTTCCCGCAGGCACCAGGAACAGCGAGATTCCCGATGCATCGCCCGGTTCGCTCGAAATCCGGGCCGAGACGATATAACCGTCGGCCCCGCCTCCGGCGACGCAGTAGGGCTTGGCGCCCGTCAGCTTCCACCCGTCGCCCTCGGCGACCGCCGTGGTTTCCACCCAACTCAGGCCATCGCGCGCGCGCGCTTCGGCATGGCCCAGCGCGAGGCGCCTGCTGCCGCTCAGCAATCCGTCGAGCCATTCGCCCTGAAGCGATTGCGGGGCGGTCGCGGCGAATAGGCGTCCCGCCATTACCACCGATTCGGCGAGGGGTTCGACCACCAGGCCGCGCCCAAGCGCCTCGAAGACCGTCGCAATGCCCGTGGCGTCCAGGCCAAGCCCACCCATTTCGTCGGGGAAGGGCGCCGCGATCAGCCCGAGTTCGCCGAGCAGTTCCCAATTGGTGTTGGAAAAACCGTTAGGCTGGGCCAGGAAGGCGCGGCGGCTGTCATGATCGTAATGGTCGGTAACGAAGCGCTCGGTCAGGGCCTTGAGCATTTCCTCGTCTTCGCTGAGGTCGAAATTCACAGTCCACTCCCGCAGGGATGTTCCCGCTTGAGCTGCGGTTCTATCATCAGGTGGGCTCCGGTTACCGCTGGGCAAAAGGCTAGTCATAAAAACGCGGTAATTCCACGCTTCAAGCGATTGTGCCCCCGGAGTCAGCGGGCTAAGAATGAGCCTCGAGAGGACATCAATGCAACTTCTGTCACAGGAAAACATCGACGCCGTCCGCGTGACGTCGCCGGAAGGCATCCGCCCCGCCGCCGAGGCCCTGCATCGCATCGCCATGGAATGCGGCATGCGGGCCGCGCCCGCGCACGACATTGCCGACAAGCGTACGCCGGTCGATGCCGATGGCAACCTGCTCGCCACCGAAGTCTTCGGTTGGGAAGACGGTGACCGCGTCTGGTGGCGCAATTCGCGCATTGCCCTCGACAGCCCGCTGACCACCGCGTGCCGGTTCGAAAGCCAGCCGTTCTGGGCCAATGCGGAAGGTTTCCGCACGCTGGAGCGCAACGCCTACCTGTCCTCCATCGACATCGCCAATTTCGAAACCCGCTCGCTGACCCGCGCGGCGATCGGCGTGCCGGTCCACCTGCCGTTCGGCCAGATAGGGGCCGTAAGCTTCAACCCGCTCGATCGCGACAAGACCGATCTTTCGGAAGACTTCGCGCGCTATTCGGACGCGCTGGGTCTTTATGCGCGCACGTTCATCGCGACGTATGTGCAGGTCATGGGCTCGACGCAGGCGCTGCCGCCCGAATCCCGCCTCTCCAAGCGCGAGGTCGAGTGCCTGCGCTGGGCGGCGATCGGCAAGACGGATCTGGAAATCAGCATGATCATGTCGCGCAGCCGTGCGACGGTACGCTTCCACATCCATAACGCGGCGACCAAGCTGAACGCGGTCAACCGTAGCCAGACCGTCTTCAAGGCGGCTCAGCTAGGCTATATCTCGCTCCAGAACTGACGTAAATTTTGAAATAACAGTGGCTTGCAAGTGCCGGCGAAGCATCGCCGGCACGCTTTGCGTTACCCTCTTTCCCAAGCCGATTTTCTTGTTACACTCGGCTTACAACATAAAGAGAGGGATGCCGATGGAACGCAAGATGCATACTGCATTGCTGTTCAAGCTACTGGTCATTTTTGCCGCCTTCGCGGCGCTTTTCGCGCCCTTGCGCTCCTGGATACTGAATTCGGTAGGCTTCTAGGCCGCGAGGGATCGGGCGACGCATCGCTTTGTGCGATGGTCGCCGCCTTTGACCTTACAACGGGTCAGCGATCCTCCAGCATCAACTTCGCCCCGCGCAGGCCGACAGCCATGGCGGGGGCGTTCGTATTGCCGGTGACGTGCCATGGCATCACCGAGCAATCCGCTACCCGCACGCCCTGAACGCCGTTCACCCTGAGGCGGGGGTCGACGACGGCCTCGGCGTCGCCGCCCATCCGGCACGAGCGGATCGCATGGAGGCCGCAGCTAGACAGGCGGCGGAACATGGCGAGGATGTCCTCGTCGCTCTCAACCTGTGCGCCGGGGACAAGTTCTTCACCGACCATATTCGCCAGAGGCCCGGCGTGGGCGTAGTTCCGCATGGCCCGGACAAGGGCGATCGCGGACTGGCGATCATGCTCGGTTGTCAGGAAGTTGTGCAGGATTTCAGGTGCATCGCCGGAGCCAGGGCCGGTTGCGCGCACGCTGCTCTCGCTCGTGAGGCGCAGGAGCTGGCCGTAGATGGTGACGCCGGGCTTGGGGTCGATCTTGTCGAGCGGCACGGGGTCCTTGTCGTCGCCGACCTTGAAGGTGTAACCGCCGAGATAGAACTGCGCATCGGTGCGCCCATCCGGATGAGCAACATTGCAGAAAGCGCCGACCTCGAAAGGCCCGGTCGCGAGCACGCCGTCGCCGCGCAGCAGGTAACGCAGCATGGCGAAGGCCGCGCCGATGCCGAAGAAGCTCTTGTTGGTGCCCTTGCCGCGGTCGAGCCGGAACGGGATCGAGAGCGAGAGGTGCTCGATCATCTTCTCGCCGACATCGGGTGAGTGCGCCACCAGCGGAATGCCCGCCGCAGCAAGCCTTGCAGCATCGCCGATGCCGGAGCGCTGCAGGAGGAGGGGGCTTTCCATGGCCCCGGCGCTGACGACGATCTCTCCGGCGCAGTAGAATCGCTGCGGCTTGCCGTTCACCGTGGCATCGAGGCCCACCGCGCGGGTGCCGTCGAAGACGATGCGGTCGGCCATCGCGCCGGTGACGACGGTGACGTTGGGCCGCTTGCGTGCCATTGCCAGATAAGTGCGCGCAGAGGAATCGCGCTTACCCTTGCGGATGTTGTGGCTGTAGTAGCCGACGCGCGGGCCGGGGGTGCCATTGAGGTCATCCACCCGGCGCAGGCCTTGCGCTTCGCCAGCCTCGATCATGCTTTCGGCCAACGGATACGTGTAGCAGGCCGGGTCCACCCGGACGAGGCCGCCGCTGCCGCGCATGGGGCCGGCGCCGGCTTTGTGATCCTCCAGTTCCTTGAAAGCCTCTGTCATGCTGGCACCGTTCCAGCCGGTGGCGCCTGCCTCGCGCTCCCAGGCGTCGTAGTCGGCCGGTTCGCCCCGACTCCAGATCATGCCGTTGATTGAGGACGAGCCACCGAGGCCCTTGCCGCGAATCCAGACTTCGCCCGCGCCCGGATCATTGGCGCCGGGGTCGCGTGGCTGGGCGACGTGATAGGCCCACATGTGCTCGGGCTTCTTGACCAGCTTGGCGACGCCCTTGGGCAGCGTGACCCAGAAGCTGTCGTTCTCGCCGCCCGCCTCCAGCACCAGCACTTGTGAGCGGCTGTCGGCGCTTAGCCGCTCCGCCATGACGCAGCCCGCGCTGCCTGCGCCGACGATGATGTAGTCCCATTGCTTGGCCATAGTCCGTCTCTCCCGGCGCAGGGTTATCCCAGTCGTTCTCGAAGTCGCACGAACTAGCGCAATGGCTATCCTATCGTTTTGGTGAGTCACAATGCTGCGCAGGACCCGCTTAAATCGAATCCATGGCAGGGCCTGACCAACGGGCCGGATGATCCAGGGATTGGGCCAGAGGATTAGGAGCATGATGACACCGATAGCCGATGGCCTGTTCACCGAAGAGACGCCCCCGCGTCTGATCGGCGGCAAGGACCGGGAAACCGGCCGGATCGTCTTTCCGTGCCCGACTTCGCCGACTTTCGAGCCGGTGCCGCTGGCGAGCGAGGGCACCTTGTGGTCCTATACCGTGCAGCGCTTCCGCCCCAAGTCGCCGCCTTACGCCGGGCCTGAGGCGTTCGCGCCCTGGGTCGTGGCCTATGTCGAACTGCCGGGGCAGGTGATCGTCGAGGCGCGGCTGAACGATGTCGCGTTCGAGGACGTGAAGGTCGGCATGCCGGTGCGCTTCGCGCCGTCGCCGCTGAACCCGGACCTCTCGGACAGCCCCTATATCCCCGCCTACGTACCCGCAGGAGACGCAGCATGAGCGGCGACGTGTGCATCGTCGGCATCGGCATCCACCGCTTCGGGCGGACCGATGGTTTGTCCGGCGTCGATCAGGGCGTCTACGCCGTGCGCGAGGCGCTGGCCGACGCGGGCGTGGAGTGGCCGCAGGTCCAGTTCGCCTATGGCAGCTCGGATGCGGCGGGCAATCCGGACACGATGGTCGATCGCCTCGGCCTGACCGGGGTTCAGTTTATCAACGTGCGCAATGGCTGCGCGGCGGGTGGTTCGGCGCTGTTCTCCGCGCAGATGGCGATCAAGTCGGGCGAGTTCGACCTCGGCCTCGCGGTCGGCTTCGACAAGCATCCGCGCGGCGCCTTCAATGCGCTGCCGAGCGAATACAACCTGCCGGACTGGTACGGCGAAGTCGGCCAGATGGTCACCACGCAGTTCTTTGCGGCCAAGATCATGCGCTACATGAGCCTGTTCGGTATTTCGCAGAAGACGCTGGGCATGGTGTCGGAAAAAGCGTTTCGCAACGCCGTCCACGCGCCGCATGCCTGGCGCCGCCAGCCGGTTTCGCTGGAGGAAATCCTCGAAGCGCCGCTGGTGAGCGATCCCTATACCAAGTACATGTTCTGCTCTCCGGCAGAGGGCGGCGTGGCGCTGATCCTCGCCAGCGAGAAGAAGGCGCGCGAGTTGGGCAAGCCGCTGATCCGGCTCAAGGCAGCGACCATGCGCACCCGTCCGCCGAGCAGTTTCGAAGTCTTCGCGCCGAGCGTGGACGTGGTCGAGGATGACAGCCGCCCGCGCGGCACCGCCTCGCGCATTGCCTCAGCCGACGCCTATCGCCTCGCCGGGATCGGCCCGGGCGACATCGACGTCGCCCAGCTTCAGGACACCGAAGCGGGCGCCGAACTGATGCACATGGCCGAGAACGGCTTCTGTGCCGATGGCGAGCAGGAGCAGTGGCTGGCCGAGGGCCGCACCGAGATCAATGGCGCACTGCCGGTCAACACGGACGGCGGCTGCCTCGCCTGTGGCGAGCCGATCGGCGCATCGGGTCTGCGCCAGGTCTACGAAAACGTCGTGCAACTGCGGGGAGACGGCGGCGGCCGTCAGGTCGCCGCCAAGGACGGGAGCGCGCCGAAGACGGCATACAGCCATGTCTACGGCGCTCCGGGCGTCTCTGCAGTCACCATTCTGGAACGCTGATGGATATCGAACTTTCCCCTCAAGATGCTGCCTTCCGCGACGATGTCCGCGCCTTCCTGCGCGACAATCTGCCTGCCGAGGTGAAGGCAGGCGCGGCGGCTACCCCGTCCGTCTTCGTCGAGCCGGAGATCGGGCAGGCGTGGAACGCGGTGCTGAACAAGCAGGGCTGGCTGGGCTACCAGTGGCCCGCCGAACACGGCGGCACCGGCTGGACTCCGCTGCAGCGCTACCTGTTCGAAAAGGAATGCGCCGCCGCCGGCGCGCCGAACCTGACGGTGCTCGGCCTCAAGCTGCTCGCCCCGGTGATCTACAATTTCGGTACCGATGCCCAGAAGGCGCAGGTTCTGCCGCGCATCCTCTCGGGCGAAGACTACTGGTGCCAGGGCTTCTCCGAGCCGGGTGCGGGGTCCGACCTCGCCAGCCTCAAGACCCGCGCCATTCGTGAGGGCGATCATTACCGCGTCAACGGCTCCAAGATCTGGACCACCCACGCGCATCATGCCAACCGCATGTTCACGCTGGTCCGCACCAATACCGAGGTGAAGAAGCAGGCAGGCATCTCGTTCCTGCTGATCGATCTCGACACGCCCGGCGTCTCGGTGCGCCCGATCCTGACGAACGCGGGCGACCACGAGGTCAATCAGGTGTTCCTCGAAGACGTCATGGTCCCGGCCGAAAACCTCGTCGGCGGTGAGGGCGATGGCTGGACGATCGCCAAGTTTCTTCTTGAAAATGAACGCGGTGGTTCTTGCCACGCGCCCAAGCTCGGCTACGATCTCGACCAGATCGAAGCCGCCGCGAAGGACGAGAGCGATGGGAAGGGCGGTATCCTCGCCGACCAGACCGACTGGCGCCGCCGCGTGGCGAAGGCCCGCCTCTCGGTCAATGCGCTGGAGATGATCGAACTGAAGATCATCTCGGAGATCGCCAAGGGCCGCAAGGCGGGCCCGCAGACCTCGCTGACCAAGCTGCTCGCCTCCAATCTGCGGCAGGAGATCGACCTGCTGGCGGTGGACCTCTACGGCCCCGCCGGCCTCCAGCTGGAAACCGCGCGCCCGCTCTATGGCAACAATGCGCCGGCCGCCGTCCATTCCAAGGCCGCGCAGGTCGCCTCGGCGCGCTATCTCAACAGCCGCGCGTGGACCATCTTCGGCGGCACCAACGAAGTGCAGAGCACCATCATCGCCAAGTCGGTGCTGGGGCTGTGACTTCGCAGCTTGCAGCTAACCTCGCGTGGGAATCCATGCTTCGACAGGCTCAGCATGAGCGAAGTGGGATGGGCAATTCGCTCTCCTTCCCGCTCAGGCTGAGCCTGTCGAAGCCCCCGCGTTCCCACTCAGAAATTCACACCATCAACGAGAGGAATCCCTGATGCAGCTGAACCGCGAGGCGCTGACGCGCGCCTATCGGCAGATGAAGCTGATCCGCGAATTCGAGGAACGGCTCCACGAGGAGATCCAGACCGGCGAGATCGCGGGCTTCACCCACCTCTACTGTGGCCAGGAAGCCGTCGCCGTTGGCGTGTGCGAGCACCTGACCGAGCGTGACAAGATCGTCTCGACCCACCGCGGCCACGGCCACTGCCTTGCCAAGGGTTGCGACCTCGACGGCATGATGAAGGAAATCTGGGGCAGCCAGGACGGCCTTTGCAACGGCAAGGGCGGATCGATGCACATCGCCGACATCGACAAGGGCATGCTGGGCGCCAACGGCATCGTCGGCGCGGGCGCTCCGATCGCGGTGGGCGCGGCGATCTCCAACAAGATCGACGGTCCGGACGAAAACGGCAAGCTGGCCGTCTCGATCGCCTTCTCGGGCGACGGCGCCTGCAACCAGGGCACCACGTTCGAGGCGATGAACCTCGCGGTCGTCACCAATGCGCCCGCGATCTTCGTCTTCGAGAACAACCACTATTCCGAGCACACCGGCGTCGATTACGCGGTCGGCACCACCAAGGACATCGCCAGCCGCGCCGAAGCGTTCGGCATGAAGGTGTGGCGCGGCGACGGCACGGACTTCTTCGCCGTCTACGACACCTTCCGCGAAGTGCTGGAATATGTCCGCACCCCCGGTAATGGCCCGGCCGCCGTGGAATTCGATACCGAGCGTTTCTTCGGCCACTTCGAAGGCGATCCGCAGCGCTATCGCGGCGACGGCGAACTCGATCGCCTGCGTGCCGAGCGCGATTGCCTCAAGATCTTCCGCGCCAGCGTCACTGGCGCCAAGCTGTTGGAAGACGTGGATCTCGATACGATCGACACCGAATCCCTCAAGGCCATCGAGGATGCCGTCCAGGCTTCGCGCGCCGCACCGCGCCCGCAGCCCGAGAACGTCCTCGAAAACGTCTACATCAGCTATTGACGGCAGGAGCGAGACCCATGGCAAAAATGATGTATCGCGATGCCATCCGCAACACGATCTTCCAGGAAATGCAGCGTGACGAACGTGTCGTCGTGCTGGGCGAGGACGTCGTCGGCGGCAACGGCACGGCCGGCGGCCCCGAAGCGATCGGCGGCATCTGGTCCACCTCGACCGGCTTCTACGAGGCGTTCGGCCCCAACCGCGTGATCGACACTCCGATCAGCGAAAGCGCCATCATGGGCGCGGCGGGCGGCCTTGCCCTCGCCGGCAAGCGCCCGGTGGCAGAGATTATGTTCGCCGACTTCATCGGCGTGTGCATGGACCAGCTCTGGAACCAGATCGCCAAGTTCCGCTACATGTTCGGCGGCAAGTCGGTCTGCCCGGCAGTGATCCGCATGCCGGTGGGCGCGGGCTACAACGCCGCCGCGCAGCACAGCCAGATGATCAGCCAGTTCGTCACCAACATGCCCGGCATCAAGGTGGTCATGCCGACCACCCCGGAAGACGCCTGCGGCCTGCTGCGTCAGGCGATCCGCGATGACGATCCGGTGGTCTTCCTCGAACACAAGTTCCTCTACGCGATGAGCGGCGAAGTGAACGAGGATCCGGATTTCTGCATCCCCTTCGGCCACGCCCGCCTTGCCCGCGCCGGTCAGGACGTGACCATCGTCGCCAGCGGCATGATGGTGCGCTACGCCGAGACGGCAGCGGACGATCTGGCGCAGGACGGCATCGGCTGCGACGTGATCGACCTTCGCACCACCTCTCCGCTGGACGAGGAAGCGATCCTCGACTCGGTCGAAGTGACCGGTCGTTTGGTCGTGGTGGACGAGGCCCCGCCGCGCTGCTCGCTGGCCACCGACATCTCCGCGCTCGTCGCCCAGAAGGCTTTCGCCAGCCTCAAGGCGCCGATCGAGATGGTGACCCCGCCGCACACGCCGGTCCCGTTCGCCCGCGAACTGGAAAGCGCCTACCTGCCGAGCCCGGCCAAGGTCGCCGCTGCCGTGCGCAAGACGCTCGAATACCGTTGAGGGGAGCGCTGACATGAGTCGCATCCGCGCATTCACGATGCCCAAGTGGGGCATCGAAATGACCGAGGGCACGATCGCCGAATGGATGGTGAAGGAGGGTGAAACCTTCAAGCGCGGCCAGACGCTGTGCCTGATCGAAACCGCCAAGATCACCAACGAGGTCGAGGCCGAATACGAAGCCACCGTGCGCCGCATCATCGTGGGCGGCGGCGCGTGCGAGGAACCCGTCGGCGCGCTGCTGGCGGTGTTCGACGAGGGTTCGCACTCGGACGCCGAGATCGACGCCTTCGTGGCCGATTTCAAGCCGGCCGAAGGCGGCATCGCAAAAGGTGCCGAGAAGACCAAGGCCCCGGAACCCGCTCCGGCTGCCGCTGCTGCGCCTGCTCCTGAAAAGCAGCGCATCAAGATCGATACCAACCGCCCGATCGGCCCCGAAGCCCTGCGCCTCGCGGAAGAAGAGGGCGTCGATATCGCCGGTATCGAGGGTTCGGGCCGTGGCGGTCGCATCACCCATCAGGACGTGGTGAAGGCGCTTCGCGGCGAGGGTGCTCCCTCGCTCAAGGGCACTGTTCCCGTCGAGGCGGACGACCTCAAGGTCCTCGCCTCGCCGCTCGCCCGCCGTATCGCCGCGCTGCACGGCCTCTCGCTGCAGGGCCTGACCGGCACCGGACCGCGCGGCCGTATCTCCAAGGCCGATGTGCTGGCGCTCGTGCCTGCGCCGAAGGCTTCGGCCGGCGGCATCGGCACGCCTGAATTCGTGGCCGGTGAGAACCGCCCCGAAGTCGTGCCTTTCGACCGCGTCCGCAAGGTCGTCGCTCAGCGGCTCACCCAGGCGAAGCAGGAGCTTCCGCACTTCTATCTGCGCATGTCGGCCAGCGCCGATGCGCTGATCGCGATGCGTAAGACCGCGAACGTCGTGCTGGGCAGCAAGGCTTCGGTGAACGACTGGATCGTCAAGGCCTCGGCCATGGCGCTGGCGAAGCACCCGGACGTCAACGTGCAGGTGCATGGGCAGGAAATCCACCGCTTCCCGCATGCCGACGTCTCGATCGCGGTTGCCAGCCCCAAGGGCCTCGTCACCCCGGTGGTGCGCCAGGCCAACCTGATGCGGATCGACCAGATCGCGGTGGAAACCCGCCGCCTGATCGACAAGGCGCAGGCCGGCAAACTCAGCATGGACGATATGGACGGTGGCACCTTCTCCGTCTCCAACCTCGGCATGTTCGGGATCGAGAACTTCGACGCGATCATCAACCCGCCGCAAGGCGCGATCCTCGCCGTCGGCGCGGCGCTGCGCCAGCCGGTGGAGACGGATGACGGCGACGTGGCGTTCGAAACGCGCATTTCCTTCACTCTCTCGGTCGACCACCGGGCCATCGATGGCGCTGCAGGCGCGCAGTTCCTGCAGACGCTCAAGGGTCTGATCGAGGCGCCCGAGGGCCTGTTCGGCGCGTGATTGCACACTTCCCCGTCATTCCCGCGAAGGCGGGAACCCATCTCCTGAGGGTGCAGGTTGCACCGTCATCAGTTGGGTCCCCGCCTTCGCGGGGATGACGAAGTTTTGAAGGGACAGAAAATGACCGGAGAGGCCACCCAAACCGTCGTGAAGCCCGGCCCGCTCAAGCGGCTGGGCGACGTGATCCAACTCGCCTATTTCCCGACCGATTTCGATGCGACCATGAAATACTGGATCGAAACGGTCGGCGTCGGCCCGTTCTTCGTCCTCAACGACGTGCGGCTCGACGACATGAAGTACAAGGGCCAGCCCACCGACGCCACGTTCACCATGGCCATCGGCTACTGGGGGGACATCCAGATCGAGCTTATCAAGACCGATTCCGATGCCCCCTCGCTCTATTCGGGCGAGTATGCGGTGCGCGATAGCCTGCACCACGTCTGCGTCTTCGTTGAATCGATCGCCGAAGCCCGCAAGGCCTGCGCCGAAGCCGGCGCCGAGGTGATCGTGGAGGGCAAGGTCGGCGCCGATGGCGAGGTGATCTATGTCGATCCCGGTCAGGGCCCCGGCCACGTAATCGAATACCTTCAGCCGCTTACCGGCACCGAAGGTCTGTTTCAGATGATGAAGGATGCCGCCCGCGACTGGGATGGCTCCGATCCGATCCGGGTGCTGCAATAATGAGCGAGATTTCCCAATACGCCCTCGACATGGCCGACAAGGTCGAGGCTTTCGTCCGTGAAAAGGTCGTCCCTTACGAGAAGGACCCGCGCCGCGATCACCACGGCGCGCCGACCGACGAACTGCTGATGGAACTGCGCGGCCTGGCCCGCGAGGCCGGCGTGCTCACGCCGCACATCCGCGCGGATGGCTCGCACCTCAACCAGCGCGAGACGGCGGTTGTGCTCATCAAGTCGGGCCTGTCGCCGCTGGGCCCGCTGGCCTGCAACACCATGGCGCCCGACGAGGGCAACATGTACCTCATCGGCCACGTCGGCTCGCCCGAACTGAAGGAGCGCTTCCTCAAGCCGCTGGTCGAGGGCAAGGGCCGCTCCGCCTTCTTCATGACCGAGCCGGCCGAATGGGGCGGCGCCGGTTCCGATCCGTCGATGATGAAGACCACCTGCCACAAGGATGGCAACCACTGGGTCATCAACGGCCGCAAGACCTTCATCACCGGCGCGCAGGGCGCGATGGTGGGTATCGTCATGGCGGCTTCGGCGGAGGAAGACACCAAGGGCGGCGCCTGCATGTTCCTGGTGGACCTGCCCGACGATGCCATCCGCATCGACGAGGTGCCGAACACCATCGACAGCTCGATGCCGGGTGGCCACGCCACCCTGACCATCGACAACCTGCGCGTGCCGGCCGAACACATGCTGGGCGACCCGGGCGAGGGCTTCAAGTATGCCCAGATCCGCCTGTCCCCGGCGCGCCTCTCGCATTGCATGCGCTGGCTGGGCTGCTGCATCCGCGCGCACGAGATCGCCAGCGACTATGCCTGCCGCCGCATGGCGTTCGGCAAGCAGCTGATCGAGCACGAAGGCGTCGGCTTCATGCTGGCGGAGAACGAAATCCTCATCAAGCAGTCCGAACTGATGATCGACTGGTGCGCATCGGTGCTCGACACCGGCTCGCTCGGCACGGTGGAAAGCTCGATGGCGAAGGTCTCGGTGTCCGAAGCACTGATGAAGATCGCCGACAACTGCGTGCAGGTGATGGGCGGCACGGGCGTTACCGAACGCACCATCGTCGAGCAGGTGTTCCGCGAAGTTCGCGCGTTCCGCATCTATGACGGCCCGACCGAAGTCCACAAGTGGAGCCTCGCCAAGAAGATCCGTCGCGAATGGCGCAAGGCGCAGGAAGCGGCGGCAAAGGAAGCCGAACCCGCATGAGCGACGTCGCTGAAGCCAACTCGGGCACCACCGCCGTGCGCGAGGGCTATACCTTCGACGAGGCGGCGCTGACCGCCTGGCTGGAAGCCAATGTCGAGGGCTTCGCCGGTCCGCTGAGCGTCGAGCAATTCAAGGGCGGCCAGTCCAACCCGACCTACAAGCTGGTGACGCCCTCGCGCAGCTACGTCCTGCGGCGCAAGCCGCCGGGCCAGCTGCTCAAGGGCGCCCATGCGGTGGAGCGTGAGGCCAAAGTGCTCTCCGCGCTTCACAGCGCGGGCTTCCCGGTGGCGAAGGTATATGGTTTGTGCGAAGCCGATGGCGTCATCGGCACCTGGTTCTACGTCATGGAAATGGTGGAAGGCCGCATCTTCTGGGATGCGACCGTCCCCGGCGTTTCGAATGAGGAACGCGCCGCGCTGTTCGATGCGATGAACGCGACGATGGCGCAGCTCCATTCCTATGATCCCGAAGTAATCGGACTGGGCGATTACGGCAGGCCGGGCAATTACTTCGCCCGTCAGGTCGGCCGCTGGTCGAAGCAGTATTTCGAGGACGAGGCGGCAGGCCGCAATCCGGACATGGACGCGGTGATCGCTTGGCTCGAAGCGAACATGCCTGCGGACGATGGCGCGTCCAGCGTGATCCACGGCGACTTCCGCATCGACAACATGATCTTCCACCCCACCGAGCCGCGCGTGCTGGCGGTGCTGGACTGGGAGCTGTCGACGCTGGGCCATCCGCTGGCGGACTTCGCCTACAACGCGATGATGTACCACATGCCGCCGCACATCGTCGCGGGGCTGGGCGGTGCGGATATCGCCGCGCTCGGTATCCCGAGCGAGCAGGACTACGTCGCCGCCTATTGCCGCCGCACCGGGCGCGAGGGGCTGCCGGACTATCGCTATTACATGGCGTTCAACTTCTTCCGCCTCGCCGCGATCTTCCACGGCATCAAGGGGCGCGTGATCCGGGGCACCGCCTCCAACGCCCAGGCGAAGGAGCGGGCAGAGGCCTTCCCCGAACTGGCACGGTTGGCGCTGGGGTTCACGCGGGGCTGAAGCGGCAAAGGGCGATGCACGTCCTTCGTAACTCACTCCATCACCCTGAACTCGTTTCAGGGTCCATCTGGACGGAAGCCGCGTGCGATAATGCAGTGAACCGTTCGGGCCGATGGCGAGACCACGCTTAAGCCAAAGCTGTCCGATGGACCCTGAAACGAGTTCAGGGTGATAGGGAGTTTATGGCGAAGTCAGGTATGATCTGGCCTGTCAGTGCCCAGACGAGTGACACGTCGCCCATTTCCTTGACTTTCCCTGCCCCCGGTCCTAACTGCCAGCCTTTCCGATCCCACAGATTCTTTACCGGGAGTGCCCATGGCGCGCGTTACTGTCGAAGATTGCGTCGACAAGATCCCCAACCGCTTCGACCTCGTCCTTCTTGCCGCGCAGCGTGCGCGTGAGATTTCGGGCGGCGCCGAACTGACCATCGATCGCGACCGCGACAAGAACCCCGTCGTCGCCCTGCGCGAAATCGCCGAGGAAACCGTGGTTCCCAAGAACCTCAAGGAAACGCTGGTCACTTCGATGCAGCGCGTCCTGCCCGATGACGACGACGAGATGGACGATGTCGGCTCGCTCAGTCAGTCGGCCGAGGCGCTGCGTATTACCGCGTCGGCTCCGACCCGCAACACGTCGCTGGGCGGCGATTACGACGGCTGATCGTAACCGTTGACTGCCGCCCGTACTTGACTGTGAGGGGGCGGCAGGCAACGATGCGGGCGTGTCCGCGAAATCGAAATTGCCACGTATCATCGGATTGACCGGGGGACCGCCCAGGAGGGCTGGTCCCCTTCGCGCGTCCGAGGCTCCCTCGAATGCGGTCGGCGAGCGCAAGGGCGCCACGATCGCCATCTACAGCGTCAAGGGCGGGGTCGGGAAAACGACTTTCTCCGCCAACCTCGCGTGGTGTTCGGCGGTGCAGAGCGGACACGGGACCTTGCTGTGGGATCTCGATGCCGCAGGCGGATCGGCGTTTCTCTACGGCCTTGAGCCGCAGGATACGCGGCTGGCCGAAGAGGTCTTCGCACGCGAACGCCGCGCCACGCGGCTGATCCAGCATACGGCTTTCGAGGGGCTGGACGTGCTCCCGGCGGATGAATCGACCCGTGCGCTCGACGCGCAACTGGTGAAGATCGGCAAGCGCAAACGGCTGGCGAAGCTGACCGAGGAGCTTTCGGCCGACTATCCGCGGATCATCCTCGATTGCCCGCCGGTGATGAACGAGCTTTCGGCGCAAGTCGTGCGTGCAGCGAACCTCGTTATCGTGCCGCTGCCGCCGTCGCCGCTCTCTTCGCGCGCCTTCGATCTGGTGGTTCGGGAGATTGCCGGGAATACTAAGCGGCACCCACCGATCCTGCCGGTTCTGTCGATGCTTGACATGCGCCGCGCCTTGCACAGACAGGCGTATGAGACGAGCCCGAACTGGCCCGCCATCCCTTACGCCAGCGCTGTCGAACAATGCGCCGTCCACCGCCAGCCGGTAGGCGCACTGGCGCCGCAAAGCGCGGCCACGCAGGCTTTCTCCCGTCTCTGGGCAGCGATCGAGAAGAAACTGGACCAACGCGGCTGAGCGGGCCTCACGTCTGCATTGCGCGAATTCCGATCGCGGCTTAGGTTTTGCGCCGTCAAACGGGGGCGAACATGAACGGGATCAGCGAAGCACTGGCGGAGCTTGGGCAGGGCACCGCCCTCGCATCGGCGGTGGAGCCGGAGGCTGTGCAGGGCCAGGGCGAAAGGCATGACGGCCACACGCACGAAGCGGATTGCCTGAATTGCCGGACCCATCTGGTCGGTTCGCATTGCCATGCCTGTGGTCAGGCGGCGCACGTCCATCGTACGCTGGGCGCGTTCTTCCACGATCTGCTGCACGGGGTTTTCCATTTCGAGGGGAAAATCTGGCGCACTCTGCCGCTCCTGGCCTGGCGGCCGGGACGGCTGACCCGCGAATATATCGAGGGGCGTCGCGCCAGCTATGTGTCACCGATCGCGTTGTTCCTGTTCTGCGTCTTCCTCATGTTCGCGGTCTTCCACGCGACCGAAGGGCATGAGGAGCCCGTAGCGCAGACCGCCGATTCCCAGGGTGTCGGAGACAGCATCAAGCGGCTCGAAGGCGAGATCGCCGGTGTCGAGGGCAAGAAAAAGGCCGCCGCCGCGAAAGGTCAACCGACCGCGCAATTCGAATACCAGTTGAAGGGGCAGCGCACGGCACTCGACACCTTGCGTGATATCGAGGCGGAGGGCGTGGACCGGAAGGTGAATCCGACCCGCAAGGTCAGCGACATCCCCGCGCTCGACAAGGCGATCAAGAAGTTCCGCTCCAATCCTGATCTGGCGAGCTACAAGCTCCAGACTTACGCCTACAAATACAGCTGGGCGCTGATCCCGATCTCGGTGCCGTTCCTGTGGCTGCTGTTTCCGTTCAGCCGACGCTTCCACCTTTACGATCACACGGTCTTCGTGACGTATTCGCTGTGTTTCATGACGCTGCTGGCGATCGTCGGCATGATTGCCGGGGCGATAGGCGTGGGCGGTCTGGTCGCGGCGCTGGTCCTGACTCCGCCGCTGCATATGTATCGGCAGTTGCGCGGGGCCTATGCCGTCGGCCGGGTCGGTGCCTTGTGGCGTACGGCGGTACTGCTCATCTTCGCCGCCATGGCGCTCGGGGTGTTCTTTACCCTGCTGATGGCGCAGACGAGCATGTAGGCCACGACAGGCCGGGCCTCAGTCGATGATCTTGACCGCAAGGCACGGTTGGAATCTGCCGGCTTCGGGATCTTCGCGATGCCACACGTCGATGACTTCGTAGTAGTGGAAGTATCCGTCCGCATCCCTGGCGATGGATTCGCCGACGCGGGGCAGGAAATCGAACCCTCCGGTGAAGAGCAATTGGTCGCCTTCGCCGTCATATATCTCGACCTGGGCCATCGCTCCCTCGCGGTTCATGATTATCCGGCGTTACAATACCGCACTTGCGACGGAGTGGGAACCTGATCGAACCGGAACACACCTTCATCCGGCCGCGACAAAGGAAAGGGGCGTCAGACTCGCATCTGACGCCCCTCCTGCATTCTCCTTTGGGGAGAACCCTATCTTTCCCGCTCAGGCGCCCTGCGGCGCCGTCCCGGTGAATCGGCGGCCGGCCTTGGGGATGGCAGAGCCCGAGAGCGGACGCGCCGCCGAAGGGCCGCGCGGCTCCGAGGGGCGGTCGATCTGGCCGCCTTCGAGAAGCTGCTTGATCTCGTCGCCGGAGAGCGTTTCGTATTCCAGCATGGCCTGGGCCAAGGTTTCCAGCGCCACGTTCTGATCCTTGAGGATCTGCGTCGCACGGGCGTGGGCGTTATCGACCAGAGCGCGGATTTCGCTGTCGATCAGCTGGTTGGTCTCGCTGGAGCCCATGGTGCGCTGCGTACCGCCCATGCCGAGGTAGCCTTCCTGGCTGTCCTCGTACTGGATCGGCCCGAGCTTGTCCGACATGCCCCATTTGGTGACCATCGAGCGCGCCAGACTGGTGGCATACTGGATGTCCGAGGAGGCGCCCGATGAGACCTTGTCGTAGCCGAAGATCAGTTCTTCCGCCACGCGGCCGCCCATCGCCACCGACAGGTTCGCGAGCATCTTGTCGCGGTGGTACGAGTAGCTGTCCCGCTCCGGCAAGCGCATGACCATGCCCAGCGCGCGGCCGCGCGGGATGATTGTCGCCTTGTGGATCGGGTCCGAAGCCGCTTCGTTCAGCGAGACGATGGCATGGCCTGCCTCATGGTAGGCGGTCATCTTCTTCTCGTCCTCGGTCATGACCATTGAGCGGCGTTCCGCGCCCATCATGACCTTGTCCTTGGCGTCCTCGAACTCCTGCATGGCGACGAGGCGCTTGTTGCGGCGCGCGGCGAGCAGGGCCGCCTCGTTGACGAGGTTGGCGAGGTCCGCGCCGGAGAAGCCCGGAGTACCGCGCGCGATCACGCGCGGGTTCACGTCGGGAGCCAGCGGCACCTTCTTCATGTGCACGGCGAGAATCTTCTCGCGGCCCTCGATGTCGGGCACAGGAACCACGACCTGGCGGTCGAAGCGGCCCGGGCGCAGCAGCGCGGGGTCGAGCACGTCGGGGCGGTTGGTCGCCGCGATGATGATGATGCCTTCGTTCGCCTCGAAGCCGTCCATCTCCACCAGCAACTGGTTCAACGTCTGCTCGCGCTCGTCGTTCGAGTTGCCGAGGCCGTGGCCACGGTGACGGCCGACAGCGTCGATTTCGTCGATGAAGACGATGCAGGGCGCGTTCTTCTTCGCCTGTTCGAACATGTCGCGTACGCGGCTGGCGCCGACGCCGACGAACATCTCGACGAAGTCGGAGCCCGAGATCGTGAAGAACGGCACGCCCGCCTCACCGGCGATGGCGCGGGCGAGCAGGGTCTTGCCGGTGCCGGGCGAACCGACCAGCAGCGCACCCTTGGGAATCTGGCCGCCGAGCTTGGAGAAGCGGGTGGGATCGCGCAGGAACTCGACGATCTCCTCCAGTTCCTCACGCGCTTCGTCGATGCCGGCGACGTCGTCGAAGGTAACGCGGCCGGAGCGTTCGGTCAGCATCTTGGCCTTGGACTTGCCGAAGCCCATCGCGCCCGACCCGCCGCCCTTCTGGACCTGGCGCAGCGCGAAGAAGGCGATACCGACGATCAGCAGGAACGGCAGGGTCTGCGCGAGAATGTAGAGCAGCAGGCTGCCCTGTTCGGCTTCCTTGCCCGAATACTTGACGTCGTTGCGCTGGAGCAGGTCGGTCAGGGTCTGGTCGTTGGGAACGGGGACGGTCGAGAAACTGTCTCCATTCTTGAGCTTTCCGTCGATCCGGTCTTCGGAAATCTCGACCGAGGCGACGCTGCCTTCGGCGACCTTGCTGCGGAAGTCGGAGTAGGGAATCGCCGGGCCGGTGGTGGCGCGCGATCCGAACATCGAGACCACCATAAGGAGCGCGAGGAAGATGCCGCCCCATACGAGCAGGCTCTTGACCCATGGGTTGCCGTTGGGCTGGTCGTCGTTCATTTTGCGGGAATCCGTCCTTTCGCGCTCCAATGTAGGCGCATGGCGCTGAATCACAAGTTAGCGCGGGCAGGAGTAGCGTCGTTTCGGCGCGATATCCGCGGCGATGAGCGTCCGGCGGTGTCTCAGGTGTTCACCGCGAGGCGGGAAAGCGGCAGTTCCAGCGTCATACGGGTGCCGCGCTCCCCGTTCTCCAGAGCAATCTGCCCTTCCAACTGCTGACTGAGAATGCGGGATATGCGTAAGCCGATCGACTGTGCCGAGACGGGGTCGAAACCCGGCGGCAAGCCGCATCCGTCATCCTCGACCCGCAGCAGCACATCGTCCTGGCGGCGCTCCAGGCGCACGGTGATGACGCCGCATGCGTCATCGGGAAAGCCGTGTTCGAGGGCATTGGCGATAGCCTCCGTCACGATCAGCGCGACCGGTACGGCGCTGTCGGGGCGCAGGGTGACGCCTTCCTGCGCTTCGACCTCGCAGGTGATCCCGGTCCGTGCACTCGACGCCATAGTCTTGGCGCACACTTCGCCGAGGAAGCGGTCGAGCGGAACGAGGCGGCCGTCATGATGGTAGAGCTGGCGCTGGATATTGCCGATGACCTGAAGCCGTGCAGCCGCATCCGACAGCGCGCGGCGCGCGATAGGCTCGGTAAGGGTGCGCATCTGCAGGGACAGCACGGCCCCCACCATCTGCAGGTTGTTGCCGACGCGGTGCTGCATCTCCTGGAACAGCAGTTCGGCGCGCTCGGCCAGCTGGCGGCGTTCCTCGGCGAGGGCGCGCACTTCCTCGCGGGCGCAGTGGAGGCGGTGGTTGGCAGCCTGCATGAAGTGGACGAGGGCGATATCGACCACCACGACGCCGGTGTAGAACAGCATCGCGGTCAATGTGCCGTGGTCAAAGGCGAAGGCCATCCGCGGCGGGATGAAGACGTACCAGGCGAACAGCCCGCACAGGATCGCGGCAAGGACGCCCGGGCGCGGTCCGAACAGGAACGAGCTGAGGATGACGGCCGGAAAGAAGGTCAGGAACGGGTAGCCCGGCGGGAATGCGGCATCGAGCACCCAGCGCAGCCAGAAGGCGAACAAGCAGAGCGCAGCGGTGGTGACGTAACGTACCAGAGGCCGGTCGGGAAGGAAGGGCAGGCGTTCGGTGAATCGGCTCGGACTGTTCAACGCGGACCTCAATCACCTTTGCGCGATCCATTCGCATGACTGGTATCGCATGGGTGAGACGCGCGAAAGGGAGGGCAGTTCCGATGTTGGGGAAAGGCGTCAGCGGCGGACGAGCTGGTAGTCGCCTGCGTCGTCGATCTGCGCCGCCCGGCCGGGATAGACGACGATCGTGGTGAAGGTCTCCTCAATGATGGCAGGCCCGGTGATCGCCATGCCGGGCAGGAGATCGCGTCCGAAGTTGATCGGCATTTGCGCGAAGCCCCGGCCGAGGTTGGCGCGGCGATGGCGGGAAGTGCGAGGGGCCACACCGCTGGGCGAACGGGTGGCTGCTGCCCGCAAAGCCTTCCCCGGTCGACAGGATGCCCGGCATGACGAGGGCATCGGTCACGGTCGGCTCCGTGCCGCCGCGCCCGTAGCAGATGGTCCGGACTCCGAGCCGGCCGAGCGCGGGCCGACCTGCAGCGTGCCGGAGTTGACGTGGCAGATCGAGCCGCCGCCTGCACCCAGCGTCTCCACTTTCACCATGGGCACGCCGATCAGGTAGCGGTGGTGCATGCCCGTCAGCACCCTGCCGTACCTGGCGCGCGCCGCTTCGAGGTTGACGTGTTCGTCGAGGACGTCCTTCTTCACGGCCTCGGGATCGCGCTGCAGCGCCGGGCCGAAGCCGCCGTCGCACAGGCCGCTCATGGGGTGCTCGACCGAGACCATCCCCGCCATTGCCGAAGTGTGCCTGAGCAACTGCTTGACGTTGAGCGACCCCGGCGTCCGGCCATTTAGCCACTTCCTCGCGCACGCGCCGCTCGGTCTGGGCGATGGACTGGTTGATCGCCGCGCGGGCGACCTGTGACCCCCACTGGGCCACGAGCGCGTTAAGCATCCCCACCGCGTGCCGGATCCCGCCGATCATCGCCGCGAGGTCTCCGGCGAAGCTCGGGAAGCGGTTGTTGCGTACCACGGTATCGAACACGTCGCGGCGCAGGCTGCCCCGGTGGACCAGTTTGAGGCAGGGATAGATCACGCCTTCACGAACAGGTCGGCGGCGTCGAGCGAGAACCCGCCGGGGTCCTTATCGCCGGTATTACCCTGGTGCGCCTGCGGGGTCTGGATGCAGACGAGTTCGCCGTTCCCGTCGTAGACCGGTCCATAGACGCAGTAGTCCGTCAGGTGGCCACCGCCATGGTCGGGGTCGTTGGCGAGGAACACGTCGCCCGCCCCCAGTCGTAGCGCTCCCGGTTCATCAGGACCCAGCGCGTCTCCATCTGGTTCACGAAAGTGAGGTGCGGCGTGCCTACGGCCCCCATCGCGAGTTGGCCTTGCGCATCGACGATCGCGGCATTGCGCTCGTTCGACTGGTGATGATCGGCGAGCTTGCCGCCCGGCCAGCCTGCGGTTCAGCTCATCGGACATGCCTGCCTCTTCCTCCTCCCTGACGGGCCCGGGATACGTGCGGGCGCGATTGTCTTCTCGACAAAGCGCGCCGGGCGGCGTGCATTTTACGAAAGGCGGCGCTATCGGCCGGGCTGCCAGTGTATCGGAGCCTATCCCGCGATGAAGACGAGACCCCGCATCCATCCCGTCTACGCCGAAATGGGCACGACGGTGTTCGAGCGAATGTCCGCGCTCGCCCGCGAGACCGGCGCGATCAATCTCGGGCAGGGCTTCCCCGATGGCCCGCCGCCTGCGCCCCTGCTGGAAGCGGCGGCGCGGGCGCTACATGAACAGTCGAACCAGTATCCGCCGGGTGTCGGGCTTCCCGCGCTGCGCGAGGCCGTCTGCGCCCACTATGCGCGCACGCAGGGGCTGGCACTCGCGCCCTCGGAGGTCGTCGTCACGTCCGGCGCCACCGAGGCCATCGCCGCCGCAGTGCTGGCGCTGGTGTCGGAGGGCGACGAGGTGATCCTGTTTCAGCCTGCTTACGACGCCTATGCGCCAATGGTGCGGCGGGCTGGAGGCGTACCCGTCTCGGTCCTGCTGCAACTGCCGCATTTCCGTTACGATGCGGCGGCGCTGGAGGCGGCGGTGACGCCCCGGACACGCGCGATCATGCTCAACGATCCGCTCAATCCCGCCGGCACCGTGGCGAGCGCCGATGAGCTTGCGATGATCGCGCGGTTCTGCACCAGGCACGATCTTGTCGCCATCTGCGACGAGGTGTGGGAGCAGGTGCGCTTCGACGGCGCGGCGCATCGCTCGCTGATGGCCTGCGAAGGCATGGCGGAGCGGGTAGTGAAGATCGGCTCGGCGGGTAAGATCTTCGGCCTTACCGGCTGGAAGATCGGCTGGATGGCCGCGAAGGGAGACCTCGGTTCTGCGCTCGCGCGGGTGCACCAGTTCCTCACGTTCACCACGGCGGTTCCACTGCAATGGGCCGTCGCCGAAGGACTGGAGCGGGCGGACATTCTCGATGGATTGCACGCCGACTGGGCTGCTTCCCGTGCCCGGCTCAAGGCGGGGTTGGAGGCGGCGGGGCTAACCGTCCTGCCTAACGCGGCGACGTGGTTCCTGTGCATCGACCTCGCCGCATCCGGCATCGCTCTGACCGACCGCGAATTCAGCGAGCGGGCGCTGCGCGAGGCGGGCGTGGCTACGGTTCCCGTCAGCGCCTTGTATGAGAGCGGCCAGAACGGGCAAGGCGCCCCGAGCCATATCGTGCGCCTGTGCTTCACCAAGCCCGACGACGTGCTCGACGAGGCGCTGGAGCGGATCTCCGCATGGGTGCGCGGCCTGTGAGCGTCCTGCGCTGGCGTCCGATGCGCGCCGAAGACATCGACGGCGTCGTGGACGTGGCGCGCACGGCGTTCCCCGACCATTTCGAAGCGCGGGCGTGTTTCGCCGAGCGGTTCGCGCTGTTCGCGCCGGGCTGCTTCGTGCTGGCGGATCCGGTGACGGAAGGCGTGAAAGGTTACCTCGTCGCTTATCCGTGGCCGCTTGGGGCCATCCCTCCACTCGACAGTCTGCTCGGCACGTTGCCGGAGGAGCGCGAGGCGTTCTACCTTCATGATCTTGCCCTGCATCCGGACGCGCGCGGACTAGGACATGCAGGTCCCGCAGTAAGGCGGCTTTTCAAGGGCCTGCGCGCGCTTGGCGGGCAGGAGGTTGCGCTGGTTTCGGTCAACGACACCCTGGCGTTCTGGCGGGGTCAGGGCTTTGCGGCGGTCGCCGCAGACGATGCTTTGCGCCGCAAGCTCTCCAGCTACGGGCCGGACGCGCGGTACATGCGCCGCGCGATCTGAAGGCGCTTCTCCGTCTGCCGGAGAGCGATGAAATCAGGGGCTTGACGCCATGCTGCGCTGCGGCATCCTTCGTCCTTTCCAGACACCGGTGGGGGCCAGATGTATCACGCACAGACGCACGCAACTGGGGACGGCACCCTCTGGAACGCGGACCTTGCGCCCACTGATGCAACGCAGCGAAACTGGCGCTGGTGGCACTTCGCGGCGCTGTGGGTGGGCATGGTGGTCGCCGTTCCGACGTGGATGCTTGCTGCCGGTCTGATCGAGCAGGGCATGTCGGCGACGCAGGCGGCGCTGACGGTGGTGCTGGGCAATGTCGTGATCCTCGTGCCGATGCTGCTGATCGGGCATTCCGGAACGCGCTACGGCGTGCCTTTCGCGGTACTGGTGCGGGCTTCCTTCGGCACCGTGGGCGCGCGGCTGCCTGCGCTCGCCCGCGCGCTTGTCGCTTGTGGATGGTACGGCATCCAGACGTGGATCGGCGGAGAGGCCCTGCTGACCCTGCTCGGCATCTTTCTCGGCGCGGACCTGCGGGGGACGCCTCTGCCGTTCTTCGGGATCGGGCTGGGCCAGCTGCTGGCCTTCATGGCGTTCTGGCTGGTGCAGCTGCTGTTCGTGCGCAAGGGCCTGCTGACGATCCGGCGGCTGGAGACCTGGACCGCGCCGCTCAAGATCGTGGCGTGCGTGGCGCTGCTGTGGTGGGCGATCGATGCGGCCGGCGGGATCGGCCCGATCTTCTCGGCGCCGTCCGCCTTCGGGCCGGGCGGAGCGAAGGAAGGGCAGTTCTGGGCGGTCTGGCTTCCGTCGATGACCGCCATGGTCGGGTTCTGGGGCACGCTGGCGCTCAACATTCCGGACTTCACTCGCTTCGCGAAGACCCAGCGAGACCAGATGATCGGCCAGACGCTCGGCCTGCCGCCGACGATGGGACTGATCGCGCTGATCAGTGTGATGACCACTTCGGCGACCGTGGTGATCTACGGCCATGCGATCTGGGACCCGGTAGCGCTGGCGGGCACGCTGTCGGGGCCGTTCGTGCTGCTGGGGCTGATCGTGATCGCGGTCGATACGGTGTCGTGCAACATCGCGGCGAACCTGGTGTGCTCGGCCTATGACTTCGCCTCGCTGAGCCCTTCGCGCATTTCCTACCGCACCGGCGCGTTGATCACGGCGGTGATCGGCCTCGTCATCATGCCGTGGAAGCTGATGGCCAGTACCGATGGCTACATCTTCACGTGGCTGACCGGCTACGGCGCGCTGCTCGGGCCGATCACCGGCATCCTGATCGCCGACTACTGGCTGGTGCGCGAGACAAAGCTGGACGTCGAGGGCCTCTACAGCGAGACCGGCCCTTACGTGTACGGCAATGGCTGGAACCCGCGCGCGCTGATCGCGCTGGCGCTGGGCATCGCGCCGAATGTGCCGGGCTTCCTCGAGGTTTCGGCGCCGGGCCTGTTCGGCGGATTCGGAGAGTTGTGGTCGGTGATCTATACATATGCGTGGTTCGTTGGCGTGGGTGTTGCGCTGGCGTCCTATGCGCTGATGATGCGCGGACGCGTCGCGCCTTCGATGCTGGAGCCGCAGACGGCCTGATATTTCAGGCGTTCAGGCCGCCGTTCACGCTCAGAACCTGCCCGGTCATCCGCCGGGCTCCGTCGCCGCACAGGAACAGTGCGAGCGGGGCGATGTCGTCGGCGGTGGGCAGGCCTAAGCCCGCGCGCTGCGCGGCCTTGGCCATGCGTTCCGAACCCATGCGCATGGCGCTCTCGCTGCCTTCGACATAGCTGGGGGAGATGACGTGAGCGCGGATACCGTCGCGCGCGGCCTCGACGGCGAAGTTGCGGATGAAACCTATGGTTCCGGCCCGTGCTGCGCCGATCAGCGTCTGGCGCGGCGCCGCATAGATACCCGCATCCGAAACGAAGGCGATCAGCGTTCCGCCCTGCTGCGCCAGCATATCGTAGGTGGCATGGGCAAGCCGTTCGATCCAGCCGATCGAGACCTTGAGGAAATCGCCGAAGACTTCCGGCGAGGTGCCCGGGAACAGGCCGGTAATACCTTGCGGGCCGGTCGCGGTGCAGTCGATCACGGCATCGATACGGCCGTATTGCTCGGCCACTTCGGCAACGAGGACTTCGGCGGCGTCCTCCTCCCATATGTCGGCAGCGAAGCCGTCTATCGTGCCAAAATCGGAAAGATCGACCACCATGTCCTGCAGCTTCTCGGGACTGCGGCCGTGAAGCGCGACTTTCCAGCCCTGATCCAGAGCCAGGCGGGCAATGGCGCTGCCGATGGAGCCGGAGCCACCGGCGATGAGGAGAACGCGGGTCTCGGTCATGCGCTCTCGTTCTGACATCCTCCCCGTTGCATCGCAATGGGGAGGGGGACCGCCGACGAAGTCGGTGGTGGAGGGGGGATAAGACCCCTCCGTCAGCGCTTCGCGCTGCCACCTCCCCATCGCTGCGCGGCAGGGAGGATTTGCGCGATCAGTCGCTTTCGAATGCGGCGCGCATGTCGTCGGGGGCGAGGTCGGAGAACTTGGTGATGCGTGCTTCGAAGCGCAGGCGGACCTTGCCGGTGGCGCCG
>NZ_ALVC01000118.1:0-7818 GCF_000293195.2 Sphingomonas sp. LH128 | reverse complement strand
AAGTGGCCCGACCGCTTACCGATGAGAGCGATTGCCGGGCCACAGGTGCAGGAACACCCGTTTACTCAAAGAGACGGACTGAAAATTCGTTCCACGGATGACAGCGTGGAACGTTTGCCGCACGAAATCTACAAATCGCTTACTGGGACTGCGGCAAGGAAACGGCCTATCATCCGAGCCTTACGCTGGCGAGCAATGTTGAAGTCTATCTGTGCGATTTGCAGTCGCCCTGGCAGCGCGGCTCCAACGAAAACACCAATCGTGTGCTGCGGCAGTATTTTCCTATAGGAACCGATCTGCGGCTGTCCAGCCAAGCCAAGCCGAGTGCCGTTGCACCGCAACTCGGCGAATGACCAAGGAAAACGCTCGAATACCAAACGCCCGCGAAGCGCCTTAAAGCTTGTGTTGCCTCCACCCGTTGAACTCACCGCCGAGTGCGATCATTCACGCTTTGCATAAGGTGCACCGCAGTCTCCATCCAGTTGGCGAAGGAAAGCCGCTGCTTGCTCGAGGGTGGCTTGCTGATCTGCTTTTGATTGCCGATCCCAAGTGCGGTAGGGCATGGCCAGCCGATAGTTTGCGCCCAGCTTATCACGATGACGGGCGAGGAAGTTCCAGTACAGGGCGTTGAACGGGCATGCATCTTCGCCAATCCGCTCTTTGACGTTGTAGCGGCAAGTACCGCAGTAGTCCGACATTCTGTTGATGTATGCGCCTGATGAAACATAAGGCTTTGATCCAAGCAGCCCGCCATCGCCAAACTGGCTCATGCCCAGCGTGTTGGGCAATTCCACCCACTCATAGGCGTCGAGATAGATTTCGAGATACCACAGATGCACTTGCTTGGGATCGGCGCCGATCAGCAGTGCCAAATTTCCCGTTACCATCAGCCGCTGAATATGATGCGCGTGCGCCGTCGCGAGCGTTTGCCCGATCGTTTCCGACAGACAATGCATCTGGGTGTCGCCAGTCCAGTACCAGTCCGGAAGCGCCCGGTCATGTTCCAGGAAATTGCGATCGACATAGCCGGGGCCTTCACGCCAATAGATGCCGCGCATGTACTCGCGCCATCCGATGATCTGGCGGATATAGCCTTCAACCGAATTGAGCGGGGCACGGCCCTTGCGATATTCGGCTTCAGCGCGGCGGCACAAGTCGAGCGGGTCGAGCAGTCCCGAGTTGATGTAAGGCGACAGGATCGAGTGCCACAAGAAGCGCTCGCCGGTCAGCATCGCGTCTTCATAGTCGCCGAATTACGGCAGTGCGTTTGCGAAAAAGCTGGCGGCCTGGCGTTCGGCGTCTGCGGCGGTCACAGCATAATTGAAACTGTCCAGATCGCCCGGATGATCGGAAAACCGGTCTTCAACCATTGCGATGACATCGCGCGTGATCGCGTCAGGCGTAAAGCCAAGCGGACGCGGCATGAGCAGGTCGGCCTGCGCGGGCTTGCGATTGTCCTTGTCGAAATTCCAGCGCCCGCCAGCCGGTTTGCCATCGTCCATCAACAGCCCGGTCTTCCTGCGCATTTCGCGATAGAAGAACTCCATCGTCAGTTCGCGCCGGTCGCTTGCCCATGTATCGAATTCGCCGTGCGAGCACACAAATCGCGTGTCCTTACGGATCTCGACCGGCACGCCGAACAGCGTTTCCCAGCTATCCAGCATGGCGGTGACGCGCCATTCTCCCGCCTCGGTGACGAGGATCCGTTCAGTGTCATGCCGCTGGATCGCCCGAGCGACCTCGCCTGTAAAACTGCCGCTGTTTTCAGGATCATTCAGCCGCAGATAGTCCACGCGCCATCCTGCTTCCTCTAGAGCCTGGGCATGATGGCGCATCGCTGAGAGAATGTAGGCCAGCTTGGTCTTGTGATGGCGAACGTAGGTCGTCTCATCGGCGACTTCCATCATCAGCACGACGGCATCGCCGGGGTTAGCCCCGCGCAGCGACGACAGACCGAGCGACAACTGGTCACCCAACACGGGAATGAGCGTGGTCATGGCCGCTCCGTCTCCCCTACCCCGCGGCAGCGATCCGAGCAGAACTTGACCTTGTCCCAGTCACGCACGCGCCCATTTTTTTCGCCACGCGAACGGCCGCTGGCAGGAAGGGCATATCTTGGTCGGCAAAGTCAGCTTGTGGTGCGCCATGTCGTCTCAACGCACCAGATGCAGGTTGGAGGCAAATTAAGACTGACCAGCTCGTCGTTCCGGTCATTCTCGGGGTGCCATTTGAGATATCAGACTGGGGGCAGGCAGGCATCGGAAGTCAGCGGCATCGGACGAGGTGATGCCGCTGGCGACCTTTTCAGGGGATTAGCCGATCGGCGCGCAGACGCTCGAACAGGGCGAAGAACGCATCGTCGGTGGGCTGATAGGCGGTGAAGCCCAAACGCCGGCTCCTGGTCATATCGGCCACGACCTCGATCGGCCGGCCCAGATCGGCGTCTGTATGCCATGGCGAGGCCAAGCGCGCGAGATCGGGCTCTGTGAGGCCCTCGCGAGCAGCAATCTCACGCCACAACCCTGCATCATCCGCCATCTGCTGCTCCAACGGCCAAACTTTGCCGTCGAACGGTGCAGCCTCGATGCCGAACCAGTCGGCGATGCGGCTCCACATCCACTGCCAGCGGAAGATGTCGCCGTTAACGACGTTGAACGCCTGATCCTGCGCCGCATTCGTCTCTGCCGCCCATAGCAAGTGGCGCGCGAGTTGCGTGGCATCGGTCATGTCCGTGAGCCCTGACCATTGCGCAGCAGAGCCCGGGAAAGCGAAGAGCCGTCCGGTCTCACGGCATAGCGTCGCGTAAACGGCTAGCGTCGTGCCCATGTTCATCGCGTTGCCGACAGCCAGCCCGATTACAGTGTGCGGGCGATGGACGCTCCAGGTAAAGCCGTCGCGCGCAGCTGCCGCGAACACCTCGTCTTCCTGGGCGTAGTAGAAATTTTCGACGTCGAGGCGGCCCTGTTCCTCGCGAAACGGAGTCTGTGGCAGAACACCTTTGCCATAAGCCTCGAACGGCCCGAGGTAATGCTTCAGCCCTGTAACCAGCGCGACGTGACGGGAACCGCCGGGTTTGGGCAAACCATTCAGCAGATTACGCACCATCGCTGAATTGACGCGGATATTCTCCGCCTCGCTGTCCTGCCGCAGCCACGTGGTGATGAACACCGCGTCCGGGTCGATGCCGTGCAGTGCCTGCGCGGTGGCGAGCGGATCCTGCAGATCGACGGCAATCGGATGTGCCCCGGATTGAGCATTGGGCCGCCGCGCCAGGCCATGGACGGTCCAACCCTGTTCGGTCAGAAGCCGCGCTGTTGCACTGCCGACTATGCCGCTCGCGCCTACCACCAATGCCGTCTTCGCCATGTGTATCTCCTTGTTGCGTGGGACCTAGGCATTGGCGCCTCCATCTTCTAGACGGCACCATCCACTGACCCAGGCACCAAAAGGTAACCACATGCAGCCCGGAACGCCGGACGATGAATGGCGGGAGGATTGCGCACCCCGCCGCGTGCTGGAGCTTTTCGCAACGAAGTGGACCAGCATGGTCCTTCACACTCTCCACGCCCGTCACGGCGGAACTGCGCGCACCGGCGTGCTTCTGCGCAGCCTGCCTGGGATCTCCAAGAAGATGCTGACCCAGACGGTGAGGGACATGGAGGCCAGCGGCCTGCTGGCCCGGCATGTGCAGAGCGCGATACCGCCGATGGTGGAATATAGCCTCACCGATCTTGGCCGCAGGTTCGTCGAGCCGGTCGAACTTCTGTATGGGTGGGGCCGCGACAATACCGATGCTCTGGATCAACTCGTCCCGCGCCCGAGTTCACGCCGATCCTGAAAAATGTGGCCGCCGTTGCAACGCTCGGGTGTTTGATAATCTCGATGACTGCTTGCATCCGGCGCGGCTTGCAGCTTTCACGGAAAAGCTCCTCGACCGATATCGTCAGGCCCTGCGCTCCCCAATGACGCTCGACCTGTGCGCCAGGGCGCTCTATTTGCGAGGCCATGCTGCATGTCGTCCATCATCCCGGTTACGCGGTCGAGACCGAGCGCACGGGCACTTTTCCGCATGACAAATATGCGCTGGTCATGCGGTTGCTGGGCGAAAGCGGCGTACCGATGACGGTCCATGCGCCCGAAGTCATGCCGCGAGAATGGCTCGAAGCTGTCCACGACCCGGTCTATGTCGCGCAAGTCATTGGTTGCGCGGTGCCGACGGCCAAGCAGCGCCGGATCGGTTTCGCGATCGACGAGCGGATTTCCCGGCGATCGCAGCTTTCGCCCGGGGGAACGTGGCTGGCGGCGAAGCTGGCGCTAAAGCACGGATATGCGGCAAATTCCGCTGGCGGCAGCCATCACGCCCTCGCCGATACCGGGGCGGGCTATTGCGTCTTCAACGACTTGGCGCTTGCCGCCAACAGACTGATCGAAGAGGGGGACGTATCGCGCATCCTGATCCTTGATCTCGATGTGCACCAGGGCGATGGCACTGCGGCGCTGACCGCAGGGCGCAGCGACATCTTCACGCTGTCCATTCATGCCGAGAAGAATTTCCCCACCCGCAAGGCGCGTTCTTCACTGGATGTCGGACTACCCGACGCAACGGGCGATGCCGGCTATCTGGAAGCTCTGGCCGGATCGCTGCCCATGGTCCTCGATCGGTTCGTGCCGGACCTGATCTTGCTGCAGGCAGGCGTCGATGCCCATGCGGACGACAAGCTTGGCCGGCTGTCCCTGACCGACGAAGGCCTCGCGAGCCGCGACCGCTATGTGGCGACAGAGGCGAAGCGGCGCGGCATTCCCTTGGCAAGCACCCTGGGCGGTGGGTACGGCGCGGACCGCGAAGCCGTGGCCTTGCGACACGCGCGAACGATCCTCACCCTTTCCGCCACCATCGCGGCGAGAGACGTCGACTGATTGCGCGGGTTTACCGGGCCGCCTTCCTCTCGGCATCGAGCCGCTCGGCCAGCTTTTCGATCTCGTCGGGATTGAGAACCCAAGTGCGCGTTCTGCGGCCTTCGCGGAACACGGGCTGCGTCAGAAGGATGCGCGCCTGCTCCTTGGCAAAAGGCTTGAAGAGCGCGAAGTGCATAACGCATTCGAGCATCAATCCGATTACCGGCGTCTTGCCATCCAGATCGATAAGCGTTGCCGGCTGGTCCCAGGGGATGTTCATCATGGAGCGCGCCTATCGCGGATTATCAAGAATACAAAGGTTCAGTACCTTCGCCCGCACTACCGCAGCATGCCCCGACCTCCTGACGTCAGTCCCGTAGGCCGATTGCTTTGTACCATCCGCAGCGCGATGGGCGTAAAGATCAACAAGGCAGGGCTACACTTCCGGAACGGGACAGGCCGCAGCTTGGGATAAGCAACTGGCACCTGAACGTCCCGTATGGATCGGTCCACATGGCTAGCAAGACGCCGTTAAGAAGTCGGGAACGGCGGGGATTGGTAGATAAGCGGCGGGACGTGCGCACCGGGCGTTCCGATCACTAGATGCTCATAAATTGCCGCAGCGATCGTACTGCGGCCCAATGTCTCAGTGGCCAATTGTAGAAGCAGGAGTGAAGCAAGGCCCAGCCACCACGCGGGATGCACCTTCCCGTAGCGCCGCTTGTCCCGCACGATGCCCGCCACCGGAAATGCGATCATGCCAATGAAGACTGCCGTCAGCATCGAATACATCAGCAACGGGGCGGGCAGCAGCCTTCCAAATGAAGGGCCCATGATAGCTGCCATGCCGCATATGATCAGGCGTGGATGCCACTCGCGATCGCGCCGCTTTACCACGCCACCGATCAAAAGAGACGCGAACAGCATCACGCTGAGCGGGTTCATCAATAAAAACTGCGCCGGCAGGAAGAAGAAGGGTACGGCCGCCTTTTGAACGCTCAATACCGTTGACAGGGTCCCGACGACCACCATGGCCACAGCCCAGCCAACGGCCAGCCACCCCAATTTGCGATGAAGCCTGATCGATCCGGTTGCGGCGAGGGACACCTGCGAGACAAACAGCAGAACCCAACCCATGAATAAAATTGCGTGGAGATGCACAGAAAAGGGAGCGCGAAAGGACGATATGCCCATTGCAGCAAAGAACGAAAACGCGCTGACATTAATGAGCGCCATGACGATGGCCGTGATTGCAAAGAAGCGCGTCTCCGCCGCGAAGAACTGCCGATTTGCAATCGCTGTACCCATTGCGCCCCGCCCCCGCAGCTTGCCCCTCACTCACGGCCCCATATTACGACATTCCTTCCCATGCGTCGAGCAGTTGCCGCGGCTTGCTGAGCGGCAGCCAGGACGCTCCGAGCGTCAAGAGCGTGTCACCCCGCCCACGCTTGGCCACCGGCAGCGCAGCTAGGTCTTCCCCCGTCATCGTGTCGTACCCTGCATCAGGAGACTTGCCCTCGCCTGCCGCTGATGCCCTGGAGAAGCGCGCCATCGAGTCAGCGATAAAGAAGTCAGCGTGGAGCGGGGAATGAGGTCAGCGAAAGGCCGTACGGCTACATTCATCGCGCGCGAGCCTCGTTCCATGCCCTTGCGCTGAAGCGACAATACCAAACTCGGAACCGATTTGTTTCCTCGGCATTTTGCGGTTCGGAAAATGCCACATACTCCACGCCATCAAACAGTGATACGACACCACAAAGACGGCTTATGACCACGGAACATGCCTCTACTCGATCGACCCAGATCGTCACCGCCGCCGGCGCGGAGAATGAGCCGAGCAATGCGGACCAACAGGCTCAATGGGCGACCCGCGTGATGCAGGCGTACCGAGCGTCGCTTATGAATGTTCACCGGCAACTTGCTCCCTTGCGCAGCTGACGATTGGGCTTGGCGCACCAAGTGGCAGCCCTCCCATAATGCTCGCATCTCGAAGAGTCTTGTCGGGTCCGCGATGACGGGGTTGTCGCTCGGCGGAGGGAGGTTCCGGAACGGCTAAATCATTCCGGGTTGCATTCATTCAAAGCCCGCGTGCAACCGTTGCCGGTTCGCCGAGTTGACCGCAGCACAAAGAGCAATGTGAGGTGAGGTAAATGGCTGATCCCAATCCGTCGCACACGACCACCGTAGTCGAGACTCGCCGCAGTTCCGGAGCGAGTGTTGTCATCGCAATCGCCGTGCTTCTCGCCGTGATTGCAGGCGTTTTCTTCGTAAGCCAACTCACTGGCAGCGAGACTGCGAAGAACAACGCGATCACGAACGCCGCCGACAGCGTGAGCAATGCCGCGGACAAAGCCGGCGACGCCGCTGAAGGCGCAAACAAGTGACACTGCGGGCGATCCGGCGGGCCGTGGCAAGGAACGATCGGTGGCGGCCTGTGTTTTTCGCCACCACTACAATCTCGATGTCGCGCAGCGGTGTTGAGCGTCACTAATTTTGTGCTAGTTGCCGCCGCCACTGTTGTGTGGGGCGATTCGATGTGTGGGTCTCTTCCACCGAGGCACACGGCGGCGTAGCCGGCGGGTTCAATTCCCGCCCACCGCCCTTCCCTTTCGCGGGACGATGTGAGAGGATTTCTCACATCGCTCTCCAGCCATGACGCCGTCTCGCTTCGGATCGGCCTTCATGGCGGACGTCGCGCAAAGAACCATAGCAGACGAGCCAGCCTCGGGATCGAGCCATTCCGAGCGCGATCATCATTGGAATCTTCCGCAGGGCGCTGAGCGAGGTTCTCCGGCGCTGGTTTCAGAACCGCGAAGAAGCCTTCGGGCGGGTCGAGGGCTGTCAAGCGTGAGCGGACTTCCCTGATGCGCATCGTCACCTGGTCGCAGAAGAACGGGCAGTCTGGCAGATGTTCGGGCCGTT
>NZ_ALVC01000117.1:0-4126 GCF_000293195.2 Sphingomonas sp. LH128 | reverse complement strand
AAGTGACGTATCTGCACGGAAAGGGCGAACGGATAGCGAACGTCACGCGGCAAGTAGGGAGTTGACGGCGCGCAGCGGTCGCAAGGCGTCCGGATCGGGTTGATCTTCAACATTCCAGCTATAGTCACCGGTCAGCGAGATATGCTCCCAGCCCAATGGCGCGATGTGGCGTGCGATTTCGTCGGCTGTGCCGATGTCCGCCAGCGCCATTTCGAGATAGCGAGTGTTCCACAAGATGATGGCGGCGACGAGCAGGTTGAGGCCGGAGGCGCGATAGGTCTGGTTCTCGAACCGACGATCGCGCAGTTCGCCGAGCTGGTTGAAGAAGAGCGCGCGGGCGAGCGCGTTGCGGGCTTCGCCTTTGTTGAGGCCCGCCTGGGTGCGCCGGCGCAGGTCGATGTCGCGCAGCCAGTCGAGCATGAAAATGGAGCGTTCGAGGCGGCCCAGCTCGCGTAGTGCGAGGGCCAGTCCGTTCTGTCGCGGATAGGCGGACAAGCGGCGCAGCATTGCCGAAGCAGTGACGGTGCCGGTGCGGATCGACGTGGCGAACCGCAGCAGTTCGTCCCAATGCGCCGCGACATGACCCAATGCGATCGGTTCGGCCGTCATGCCGGGAAGCAAGGGGCCGGATTCTTGGCCGGGAAGGAGGTGTAAACGACGCTCCTTGATGTCGCGCAGGCGCGGCGCGAAGCGGTAGCCGAAGAAGGGCATGAGGCCGAACACATGGTCCGATGCCCCGCCCGTATCGGTGTAGTGCTCCTCGATCGTCAGGCCGGTCTGGTGATACAGCAAGCCATCCAGCACATAGGGCGCTTCGCCAGCGGTCGCCGCGATCACCCGACTTGCGAAGGGGTCATATCGATCCGAGACATGGGTGTAGAAGGCAACGCCTGGTTCGTTGCCGCTGCGCGCGTTGATGTCGCCGATCGCGGCCCCACGGCCCCCGGCATGAAATTGCTGTCCGTCGCTCGACGAAGTGGTGCCGTCTCCCCACAGCGCGGCGAGCGGCATGGCGCGATGGGCGTCGATCAGCCTTCCCAACGCTTCGCCATAGGCGGCTTCGCTGATGTGCCAGTCGTGAAGATGGGCGAGCTGACGCAGACTTGCGCCCCGGCAGGTTTCCGCCATGCGTGTGAGGCCGAGATTGATGCCATCGGCGAGGATGACCGTGAGCAGCGCATTGCGATCGTCGGCTTCCCGGCCCGAACGACGATGGATGAAGCATTCGCTGAACCCGGTCCAGGCATCGACCTCCAGCAGAAGATCGGTGATCTTCACGCGCGGCAGTCGATCATAGGCGGCGCGACGGGCAATCTCGGTGGCGGGCGGTGTTGCCGCCTTCAGCGGCGAGATGATGAGACCGTTTTCGTCAAGCTTAACCTGGGGCAGCTCCCCTTGCCGTGCAAGGACCGTTACCTGCTCGATCGCCGTGTCGAGCCTGGTGCGCCGTTCCTCGATATGGCGCTCGAAATCCGTTTCGATGGCGAGCGGCAACGGCCCCTTCTCGCGCAGCGCCGCAAAGGTCGCCGGCGGTATGAGATAGCTGTCGAAATCGCGAAACTGCCGGCTTCCCGCGACCCATATATCCCCGGCTCGCAACCGCTCGCGTAGTTGCGACAAGGCGCATAGTTCATAAGCGGCACGATCAACGATGCCATCCCGCAGGACGAACGGGCGCCATGCGGGCGGCACAAAGCGTAGCGGCACGCGATCAGGCAAGCGCCGTTTGCCGGTCCGATATAGCTCCGCGATGATGGCCAGCGCTGACAGGAGCCCCTGAACCGCGCCGGCGCCGCGAAACTCGAAGGCGTTGAGAAAAGCGCCGACAAAGAGCTTCACCGTCCGATGCCGCTCGATCAATTCGGCGGTGCGATCGACGGTTTCCGGTCGCCCGAGCACTTCGGCCTGCTCGACGGCCACGGCGAAGTGCTGCCAGTCCAGCGCCTCGATCTGCGCCAGAGAATCCACGCCCTTGCTGCGCGCGTCGATGAGGAGGCGGCAAGACCCCGTGAGCGTCCGGAGGTGGCCTTGCAACTCGCGCACCGTCTTGAGGGCTTTGTCGCGGGTCCGGTTCTCGGCGCGGCGCGCCATGCTGCCCAACAGCTTGTCGAACATCGTCAGGGTGGCGTCGGTCAGGCTTTCCTCAAGCCGGATGCCGGTTGCCGCCAGCGTCGCATGGCGGCGCAGGGCATTGAGTTCGCCAAGGTGCTGGGGTGTGATGCGGCTGCCTTCGTCCGCCAGCCTGTCAAAAGTCAAAGCCGGGATCATGTCGGCACGGGCGCGATCGAGGCCCAGCGCGCGGATATAGGCGAGCCGTTCGATCAGGCGCAGGATGTTGCGCGCTGCCGGCGATTGTGGCGCATTGCGCATCCAGGATAGCCATGTCGCGACCTGCCCCGGTCGTCGGGCCAGCAAATCGTCCAGGCCCTGAAGGGTGTCAGGCAGCAGGCCATTCGTGAGCACTTCATAGGTAAGCTGTTCGGCTTGCTGGCGCGCCCGCCGCAGCACCGCTTCGAGAATCGACGGAGAAGGCAGGAGGATCTGCAGGCGCCGGAGTTCATCGACGATGACGTCTGCCATCTGGCCGGGGTGTATGATGGTCTGCGCGATTGGGACCGAGAAGGCGACAACTTCACGGAAAGCGTTGCGGTCAAAAATCCTGAACCCGTGCGATCGTCGGATTTCGACGAGATGCTCGCGACGGGTCTGGTCCCGATGGGCATAATCCGCGAAGGCTGCCGGCGCGACGCCGAGTTGCTGCGCCACATAGGCGAGCACAGGAGCGGGCGGGACTTCGCCCGCTTCCAGCGCACGGCCAGGCCATCTCATATATAGCATGAGCATCGCATAGCCGAGCCGGGTGGCATCGCCGCGACGGCGGCCGACAATTTCCAGGTCGTCGCTGGTCAGCGTATAATGACGCGCGATCTCGCGCTCATCGAGCGGCGCGCCATAATGCCTCGCCCAGATTTCCAGGCTCACCAGTCGCCGTCTCGCCAAGCATCATCTCCTTCGCTTTGCGTGTCCGTCAGACGGTCCTCTGGCGGCCAACAGGAATATGTCCGTTAACTCTGGACCTGTAACGGCGATTCGGACAAGATCGCATAATGACGGGAAAACGGACAGGATCGGGCATCATGTGGCGCTGATCGGCTATGCGCGCGTCTCGACCGCAGACCAGAAGCTGTCGCTCCAGCTTGACGCGCTGAACACTGCCGGGTGCGACCGTATATTCGACGATCACGCATCCGGGGCAAAAGCCGATCGGCCTGGCCTAACCGAAGCGCTCGCCTATTTGCGCCCCGGCGACACGCTGGTGGTCTGGAAACTCGACCGCCTCGGCCGCTCGATGAGCCACCTGATCGAGAAGGTCGGCGAGCTTGCGGCGCGCGGCATCGGGTTCCGCTCACTCACCGAGAATATCGACACCACCACTTCGGGCGGCATGCTGGTGTTCAACATCTTCGGCTCGCTGGCCCAATTCGAGCGTGACCTGATCCGTGAACGCACTCATGCCGGCCTCAAGGCCGCACGCGAGCGGGGCAACAAGGGTGGTCGCCGGCCTGTCGTTACCCCCGACAAACTACGTAAAGCGCGGGCGCATATCGCAGCGGGCCTCACTGTTCGTGAGGCGGCGGCCCGGCTCAAGATCGGCAAAACCGCCCTATACAAGGCTCTGGAAAACGCGTGAAACCGCTGGCGATCAAGAACTCGTGGGTGCTGGTCACAGGGGCTTCGACCGGTTTGGGCAGAGCGTCCGCCCTCCGCTTGGCGGCATCGTACCAGGCCAAGCCCCTGATTGTTGGACGAAGGCTCGACAACTTGCGGGAGCTACAGACCGAAATTGACGAGCGGTTCAATGTGCCGTGCGAGATTATAGTGGCTGATCAACGTGAAATCGAGGGCAGGGAGAAAATCGCGGCTAAGGTTGCAGAATTGCAAGTAACAGCCGCTTTGTTGGTTGCCGGAATGACGAGCGTTGGTTCATTTGATGCAGGCCGTGCCGACACTTATGCCGAGGTAATTGAAACAAACATACTCGGTTTCACGGATTTGCTGGCTCGCCTGATTGCGATTTTCAGGGAGCAGCCGTTTGAATCCTCAGTAATCGCCGTGTCGAGCCTGG
>NZ_ALVC01000116.1:0-8286 GCF_000293195.2 Sphingomonas sp. LH128 | reverse complement strand
TGGTTCCAGAGGCATTGAGGCCCGCGCGAAGCCTTCGCCGCGCCGTTGCCGGAAGCGCATCGTCGCGGGCTCTCCGAGCGATATGCCGATGATGTGCTCGTAGACCGGGCGATCCCTGTGCCAGCCGATGCCGGCACCGGGATCGTACCGGATCAACAAGGCCTGGATCAGCAGTAGGGGAGCAAGGCCGGCAAAATGCGCTGCACGGTCGCGAAACGGCGGCAGCCAGTCCGGGATCGACGGCGCTTCCATGGGCTTGGCCGCCTCGAAGTCATAGCACCACCCGAACGATGCCGTGAGCCGTCTTCCAGTCCAGCCCTGAAAGCGAAACGGCGTCAAATGACTCTCGTCGATCTTGCGGATGAGCCTCGCCGCTATCGTTCCCCTCGGTCATTTCCCCTGCTCCGGGGCGTTTGCAGTGGGTCCACCCGGGCCCGGAACGTCAGCCATGCGGCCCCGTTCCCCAACCGCTCCCGGCGAGAATGTCTTTGGGATTCTTCAGGTCCAGCAGCGTGCGAAGCGCTGCACGTTTGTCGCCGGCCTTGTCATAGAAAGCCCTGGCGATCCGATAGCCCACCCAGTACCCTAGATCGCCGGGCTGATCGGGGGTGCCCACGCCATTGTAAAGCCAGCCAGACAGGTCTGAGCTGTCGGCATCGGCCAGGAACCTCGCATCGATCTCATCGACGTGCCCCTGCGTCCACGACTGCAGGTGTACATTGCTCACCTGACCCGAGATCAGCTCGGCGACGAGCTCGGCAGTTCCTTCGATGAGCGATTGGCGCAGGACAGTGGTCGGCGCATTCTCATCATCGAGCGCTGGGTCCTGCTCGATGTGCCCGTATTCGTGCGCGATCAGGTGGAACAGGCGGTCCGAGGGATCGGGCTGCAACCACGATGCCCTACATGCGACCTCAAGCCCGATAAGCACACCTGACTTTCCGGTCGTCCCTCCACTGTTGTTCCCCCCGACAAGGATCGTGACGGGCGGGAAGGTGGCTTGCGGATCGAGACGGGCGAGCGTGCGAAACGCCGTCTGGAGCTTGCCGGACACCTGTGGCAGCACGGTCATACATGTTCGAGCCTCGTCGTAGACGGCACGGTTCTGCTGAATGACCTTCGCCAGCGAGGACCCGGAGATGATCCGGTTCGGTACAAACTGACGAACCCCGTCACTGCCGGCCTCGATGTAATCTTGCTGGAGCACCCGGGCCGAAGGAGCGCCGCGGGCCTCGTCATAAACCCGGTAGAAGCGCGCTACGTCCTCGATGCGGATCTGGGCGAGGTCTTGCGCCTGCACCGGCACGATGAAGGCCAAGACCCCTGCTGCGCTCGCGGCCACAAGACCCAGACGTTTGCGCACCATTTACCCCCCTTAAGCTTCGATCCGCGGCAGCGTAACAGGTCGGGCGCGCGTTGCCAGAGGGGTTGTGCCGGCACCCGCCCGACGCGACCGGCACCGGAATGCGGGAGCCGAACGCGCAGGAGAGCCCCCCACGCGCGCAGGCGCTACGGCCTTGCTGCGGCGCTGCTCGCGCGGCAAGAGGGCAGCCATGCTTGAAGACGACGCCCTGGCAGCCGAACGCACCCGGCCACGACTGACCTGCCGCCATCTCGCCGAAATGGCCCCGTTCATCCCGCCCAGCCTTTCGAGGCGTCGGGGACAGGCGCGAGCATCACGCCCTCTGTGCCCCACACGAACATGTTCCATCTCAAGCTTGATGGCGAGCCGGAGTGCTGGCTGGCATCGCGCGACCGCGTGGCGCGAGAGACGGGCATCTGGCTGTTCGGCAACCTGCGACAATCGCAGGACCCCGCGGCATGCGAGGTCGAGATTTCGATAGGCTCATCCGCGCTTACGCTGCGCAATGAGGAGATTGTGAGGGCCGTCGATCTATTGTTCTGAGAGGCGTGTGCCCGACCAGGCGCTGGCCCGCGCAACGCAACGCTCCCGGCGTGCGGCGCATGATCGATTTTCGAGAGATCGCGCGCAGACATGTGCGGGCGCGCATCCCTCTCACCCTGTTAAAAATAGCGGTATTCCGCATAAAATACTCGATCAATGCGGCTTTTCGCTTGTCATGTCTTCGAAACTGAACTAGCGGTATTACGCATTCAATCGACAGGAATAGCGGCATTCCGCATGATTTATCAGCCATTCCCCATGCTGGGCCAGCAATTGCGCAAGTGGCGCAAAGCCCGCTCGCTGACCCAGCCAGCCCTTGCGCGGCGACTGGGCAGGGATCCCGCCCGGATCTCGGAACTGGAGCGCGATCTGCTGGGATCGCGGTGGGGCCGTGACCGGCTGACGTTGCTGGCCGAAGCCTGTGATGCGCTGAGCGTCGTCCCGGTTCTGGTGCCGCGCGATCAGGTGGACAAGGTGCTGGAGACGGTCGCAGGCACCGCGGGCACGGGCCACCGCGCAAGGCCCGTGACCACCGCCTTCGACGACCTGTTCATCGACCTTGGGAGCGAACACGGCAATGAGTCGGATGGCGAGCCGGGTGACGAACCGGCGAAGGACGGCACTGACTGATGGCCAAGATACCTGCCGTCATGGGCGTGCATCTGCTCGATGCGTCGCGCGGCCCGACGCGGGTCGGGACCCTTACCCGCGATGGCGACGGGGGTGTCTCGTTCGTCGTTGCCGAGACCTACCTTCAGGACGAACAGCGACCTGTCCTGAGCCTGGGCTGGTTCGATCCTTCTTCGGCCGAGGGCACGCGCGACAGGCTTGCAGCGCGCACCCAAAAGGTGGCGATCAACGGTTTCCTGCCGCCGTGGTTCTCCGGCCTGCTCCCTGAAGGGGCGCTGCACGAGATGGTGCTGGGTGAGATGGGCCCCGGGGATCATGACCAGTTCGATGTGCTCACCAGGCTGGGCGCCGACCTGCCCGGCGCCGTCCTGGTGACGCCCGAGACGGAATTTCCCGCCTCGGCCGGGCCGGCCGAAATGGTCGACACACGCGGATTTCAGGCGCCCCTGCCCAGCGGGCTCGTCAAGTTCTCGCTGGCGGGCGTGCAGCTCAAGTTCACCGCCAACCTTCATGACGAACGCCTGACGGTGCCCGGGCGCGGAGAAAGCGGGCGGTGCATCATCAAAGTCGCGAGCGAGCGGTACGCCGGCCTGCCCGAGGCGGAGCATGCTGGCATGCTGCTTGCGCGCTCACTGGGCGTGAACACCGCCGATTGCCGGCTGGTCTCGCGCGACGTCGTCGAGGGGATACCCGAGGAGATGCTGGAGCACGGCGACCAGATCCTGGTCGTCGAGCGCTTCGACCGCTCGAGCGACGGCAACCGCATCCACATCGAGGACACCGCGCAGATCCTGGGCGCTGCGGGAGAGCGCAAGTATACCATGGGTACGAGCGAGACGGTGATCAACGCCGTACGGCGCTTCAGCACCGACAACCGCAGCGACATCCTGGAGGCGGTACGGCGCATTGTCGCCGACGTGCTTCTGGGCAATGGCGACAACCACCTCAAAAACTGGTCTTTCCGTTTTCCGGCGCCCGGGCAGATCCGCCTTTCACCGGCTTACGACATCGTGCCCACGGTTCTGTTCATGCCGGGCGACACGATGGCGCTGCAATTCATCGGCACCCGCAGCTTCGAGACCGTCAACCTGCACCGCTTCGAACGGGTCGCCAGGTTCCTGGATCTCGATCCGCGATGGATGACGCGCGAGGTACGGAATATCGTAGTCAAGGCGCTGGACACCTGGCCTGCCCTGATGCCCGAGTTGCTGCCCCGCGAGCGCGCGAGCGCCCTGCTGTTGCGCCTTGAGGGCCTGCGCATCGTCCAGGAAGCGCGCGGCTGAACCGATCCTCGCACTCCTCGCTGCCCACTGCCCCGCCCCGCAATGCCCCAAGGAGAAGGCCATGATCGACTTTCGGGAGAATGCGCGCAAACAGCTGCAGCGCGCAAAGGACGAGCTTGCGAGCGCTCAAGGGAAAAGCAGTCACCCAGACCACAACACGTACGACCTACAGCCTTCCGGATTCGACAGTAAACCCGGCGCACATGCTCTCCGACCTGGTCGCCGGCGGTGCGGCGAGCGCTATGCCCCCCGGCAGCGATGAAACGCTGGTAAGCGGAACGCGGCGTTTCACATTGCCGACTTCAGACCTTACGCCCAGCGGGTTCGAGGAACTCATTAGCCCGCTGGCGCCGGAAGATCCCTCATATCTGCCGATCACCACCAACGCTGCCCGCACGTTTCAGGTGGACGCCGGCGTCACTTCAGGCCGGATAAACCTTCTGGTCGACACAGGTTCCGCCAGCTTTGAAGGTTCGAGCGGTGCCGGTGTAGTTGAAATCTGGCAAAACGGGGTGCGTGTCGCCGCATCGGGAGCGGACTATGTCCGCAGCAGCGAGGCGGTCGCCCCCGGAACGCCCGAGGCCGGGCCATTCATTCTCAGCTTCGATTATGATCCCGCGAATGGCCAGGACATTGAAATCCGTGTGCCTGCCGGTAACGCCGGCCTCGCGATCGAAGGGCTGCAGCTCCAGGATCCTGACCTTGCGATCCCCGAGCCTGTAGAGCGCTGGAAAAGCGCAATTGCGTATGAGACGTCTGCAGCATTCGATCCTCCCCTCGCCTCGGCGGACCCGGAACAGGTGGCTGCGGCCAGGGACGATCCGTTTGGCGAACGGGCATTGCCCGAAGGGGTCGTCGCCGAGTTTGCACTCGATCCCGGCCCAGTGGCAGCACACATCGACATCGCGTTCGACGCCTACGAACGAGCGGACACCACGGAAATATGGCAGGGCGGGATCCGGCTTGCCGCCACGGGTCAGCCGGCGGAAGCGCAAGGTGCGCAAGTCGGCGAAGGTGCGGCTCGCAGCGGCCTCAGTGTCCTGAGCTTCGACTATGACCCCGCGCGCGGCCCGCTAACGGTCACGGTCAACAATAGCGGGCATGACGCCTCGAGCGCCTGGGCGGTGGGTGCGATTTCGATGCGATCCTACGGTTCTTCGCCCGCATCGACCGGCGATGTCGTCAAGATCGCCGCGGGCACACAAACCACCGGACGAGGGAATGTGCGATACGACTTTGCAACCGATACGCGAGGCGGCACCGAACGCATTGTATCGCGCGATCTCAGCCTCAGATCACTCGGCCTCGATCCTATCGATTGGGAAGACCCTGACGGCTTGGCGCAGAAAGTCGCAAGCGCCAGTGGCACCGTAGGTTCCGCATTGCGCTATTTTGGAGCCCACTCGGGGTCCCTTGAGGTGCGCCAACATACCCAGACCATCGGCATTGACATCGCCACCGAGGCGCTCGGCAACCTGGTGGATGCGGACATGTCGGTTCAGTCGGCTCAAATTGCCGCGCTCCGATTGCGCCAGCAACTCGCGGCGCAAACGCTCGCCATCACCAATCAGCAGCCGGAGTTCTTGCTGGCACTGTTCCGGACATGATCCGCGGCTGAGGGTTGCAGAGGATCTTTTGGCCTACGTACTTACAATGCCGATGCAGGGAGCTGTGAAAATTGCGTCCTCACACCCAATCCGCCATTTTGGCTGACCTTCACATCACGCGTGATGACGAGACAATGGCCCGGGCCATCTATCCGGTATTGATGGATGTCATTCGTCGCCGAGCGAGCATCGATCTGGCAAACCTGGCCCTCGTTGTGCGCGAACGTTGTCCCGAGCCCGAGCATCCGATTTATCGGCTGAGACCTGACGATCTGTCCAGGCCGCTGCTGGTCCTGCGCGCCTTCACCTCACCACGTGGGTACCCCGATATGACGTGTGTGGTGGTTCAAGGCACAGCGCCCCTGACCGCCGAAGATTACGCGGACCCGACGCGGGCGGCCGCTCGCGCGTTTACTTTTGACTGGCCATCCGTGGAAGAGCAGCTTGCACTGCAATGCGACAAGTGGCGCCGAGATTTCGAGGGCAGAGCATAATCAACGCGATGAGGCTATCCGCCGTCAGCGGCCTTGGCACAGATCAGGAGTTGAGATTTCAGGAGGGTTTGGACTTCCTCGTAGTGACAAAGGAACGCATATGAAGCCCAATCGCTTGTTGCGAAAATTGCCAACCAAGGTCTCTGCCGAAGCGGCGGTGAACGGCGCCGGCCGGCAGACGAGGCGGTTTTTCTCTGCAGGCTACAAGTTCGGCATCGTGCTCGAAGGACTGCGTAGCGTGGATAGGGTAGCGGGGTTTTAGCGGCGTGAAGGCAGTGTGCATATGCACGGATTTGTTCCTGCTGATCGACCAGCACCACATGCCCGACTTTCCAATGTTCGACACCGCAAAGCTGCACTGCAATGCCGCCATTGCTCTGGCGGCGCGCGCAGCCTGCGCCTAGTGACAGCGCGGCTATGCCCGCATCGCCGCCACTAGTATTTCCGAAAGACAGCCATGATCGCGTCCCTCATCACCTATTCGGCAGCGCTGGGCATTGCCGCCGCAATTCCGGGCCCAGGGGTCGCGGCGGTCGTGGGCCAGTCTATGGGCAATGGGCTGAAGGCGGCCCTGTTCCTGCTTGGCGGGATCATTCTGGGCGATCTGACCTACCTTACCGTCGCGGTCGCCGGACTTGCCGGTATCGCCAAGGCCTTCTCGGGCGCCTTCCTGGTCATCAAGGTTCTGGGCGGCTGCTATCTTGCCTACATCGCCTGGAAAATGTGGACCAGTACGGGCGGTATCGTTCAGGCGCGCGCAAAGGAAAGCCCGAGCGGCCTTGGCTCGTTTCTCAGCGGATATTCGCTGACGCTGGGCAACCCCAAGACCATCGTGTTCTACCTTGCCCTTTTGCCCACGGTTCTGGATCTCGGCGCGGTCGGTCGGACTGGCGCAATGGGCTGCGCTGGCATGCGTCACGGCATTGACGCTGGTGGTCACGCTGGCGCCTTACGCAATCCTGGCGCATCGCGCCCGCAGCGTGATCGCCCGGCCATCGGCGCTGCAACGCATCACGCGTGCCGCAGCCGCCATCATCGGATCAACCGGCGTGATCGTCTTGGGCCAGGCCGCACGGGAACTCTCGCGCCGCACCTGACCCGCGACCAGGAAGTCATTTCGAATTAGGATACCATGTTGAACTGCCAAAAAATTCGCATCCTGGCTGCGGCATCAATCACGGCGATGCTCGTTCCGAACAGCAGCCTTGCAGCCGGTCCGGCGGCACAGCCGGACTTCTTCGGCGCCGCCCTATGCGAACCCGCCTACAGCTTCGGGCTTGCTACGCAGCTTTATGAGGAAGCCGAAAAGCTCGGTCGGCCCGACACGTCAGTATTGGGTGCGATCTATGCCCTGCCCACGCCCATCGAGCGCGAAGGCCTCACAGCCCGGGCCGCTGTGTTCGCTGGCACCTCCATCGGTGTGCTGCTGGACGGCGAAGTCGCTGAACAGGCAGCGCAGCGCTATCATCTGGTCCGGGAAAACAACCACCTGCTGGGCGCATCGAAACGCGGATTTTCCCGTGAATTGCCCGATGACCGGCAGGCCATGAAAGACCTCGGGATTATCTCGATCGTGGCACGGGAAAGCGGCGCCCTTCATCGTACAACCTTGCTGGCCTGCGAATTCGTTTCGCACGAAGACCGGAAGGCTCTGCAAAGCCTAGAGGTGGAGAAAGGACGCTAATCTGTAACCGCTGCTTCGACCCCACGTGGGATGTGGAGAGGCTTCAGTGTACGGTCAGGGTTCTTGCAAAGGCACACTGGCCATGGATGAAGGAGATGATCTGGGGGATCATCCGCCAGGTATCTGCAAGAGCCTGATTTGCGAGAGGATCCTGGAGCTGGTCGATCCATGATATGCCATCGATGATCGTGCTTTGGCCAAGGATAGCTGCAAGCGGCAGGCCGAAGTCTCGATCAGACACGAAGGGCTTCCATGCGTCCATGTCCAGATGCATTGCGGTGAAGAAGCCATTGGCAAAGTCTTCCAGCAGGACCTCGCCGTCCTCGGTCCGCATATAGATCGGCGCATAGACCTCAGGGCACTCGGCAAGCTCGATGCAGATCTGGTTGTAGCGCTTAAGGATCGTTCGGCGCGCGGGTGCCGATCGGGCGCTTTGGACGTGTTCGCGCAGGATGCTCTTGAGCCATATGTCCGGATTGATGATGGACGGGCCGGCAGCCAACGCCGCGAGGAAGCCATCGATCGAGGAGACACCGGCGACCGGCGGATCAAGCGTATCGAGCCAGATTTCGAGCTGCTCTAATGAGAGCGTTCTGCCGGATGCGGTTTGACGTTTGAAGCTCATGCTGCCAGCGCTTCTAGCCGATCAGTCGCAGGGCGCCAGTTCCATGCCAACAGGCTG
>NZ_ALVC01000115.1:0-58014 GCF_000293195.2 Sphingomonas sp. LH128 | reverse complement strand
GCGGCGATGCGGCGGCGGGCCGAGGCGGTGCGGCCTCCGGTGCAGGCGGCGTGCTGGCGACAGGCGTGCCGGAGGGGGCGGCAGCGCAGGCGGAGAGGAGAAGGGCGGCGGCGAGAGCGCTCAGGCTCGACGTGGATACGGATCGCATGAGCGGGAGGTTAGCAGCTTGTTTCGGTGTGGCCAGCGGCGTTTTTGCCCACCCCTGTCCCCTCCCGCAGGCGGGAGGGGAATGCGAGATCAGCGGCTCCCCCCCCCCGCTTGCGGGAGGGGCGAAATGGTCGGTCCCCCTCCCGCTTGCGGGAGGGGCGAAATGGTCGGTCCCCCTCCCGCTTGCGGGAGGGGCTGGGGGTGGGCGCGTTCGGGCACTTCCCCTTCGCGCGAACCTTCCCTATCTGCACGAACATGGCGAGAACACCAGCCGGCACTCCTGAGCAGCCCAACCATCTCGAACGCTTCAACGAGGAGCGGGCGACCTACACCGTGCGCGGTTCCGACCAGCCCGACCTGCAGGCGGGCGTAGAGGTGATCCGAGACACCGTCCGCACGCTGCCCGCCAAGCCCGGCGTCTACCGCATGCAGGACGCGCGCGGCGACGTGCTCTATGTCGGCAAGGCGCGGGTGCTGCGCAACCGCGTCGCCAATTATACCCAGTGGGAACGTCTGCCCGGTCGCTTGCAGCGCATGGTCAGCCAGACCCGCTCGATGACGATCGTGACGACCAATTCCGAAGCTGAGGCGCTGCTGCTCGAAGCGCAGCTCATCAAGCGTTTCCGGCCCGCGTACAACGTGCTGCTGCGCGACGACAAGTCGTTCCCGTTCATCCTGCTGCGCACTGACCACGAGTTCCCGCGCATCATGAAGCATCGCGGCGCGCGGCGGATGAAGGGCAATTACTACGGCCCCTTCGCCAGCGCCGGCTCGGTCAACACCACGATCAACGCGCTGCAGAAGCTGTTCCTGCTGCGCAGCTGCACCGACAGCTTCTTCGCCCGGCGCGACCGGCCTTGCCTGCTTTACCAGATCAAGCGCTGCTCGGCCCCTTGCGTCGACCGCATCGACGAGGCGGGCTACAAGGAACTGGTGCAGGAGGCGAAGGACTTCCTCGGCGGCAAGTCCAACGCAGTGCAGCGCAAGATCGAGGCGCAGATGGCCGAGGCGGCCGCCGACCTCGACTTCGAGCGCGCGGCGATGCTGCGCGACCGCCTGCGCGCGGCGACTTTCATTCAAGGCAGCCAGGCGATCAACGCGGAAGGGCTCGACAATGCCGACATCTTCGCGATGGCTAGCAAGGGCGGGCAGGTCGGCGTGCAGGCCTTCTTCATCCGCGGCGGCCAGAACTGGGGCCACCGCGCCTTCTTCCCCACCCACACCGAGGGCCTGAGCGAGGAAGAGGTGATGCAGGCGTTCCTCGCGCAGTTCTACGAGGAAGTGCCGCCCGCGCGCTGCATCCTCGTCGATCGCGAACTTCCCGAGGCCGAGCTGATCGCCGAAGCCCTGCGCGAGAGCGCGGGCGGCAAGGTGGAAATCTCCGTCCCCCAGCGCGGCAACCGCCGCAACCTGATGATGCAGGCCACCCGCAACGCGGTGGAAGCGCTCGACCGCCGCCAGGCTGAGCGCGGCACGCAGGCGAAAGTCTGGCGCGAGATGGCTGACTTCCTCGAGCTGCCCGACCTGCCGCAGCGCGTGGAAGTCTACGACAACAGCCATATCTCGGGCACAAAGGCGCTGGGCGCGATGGTGGTGGCGGGGCCGGAGGGCTTCCAGACCAGCCAGTACCGCAAGTTCAACATCAAGTCCGCGCAGACCGACGACGACTACGCGATGATGCGCGAGGTCATGACCCGCCGCTTCGGCCGCGTGCAGGCGGAAGACCCCGAGCGCACCGGCGGCACCTGGCCCGACCTCGTCCTGATCGACGGCGGCAAGGGCCAGATGAACGCGGTGAAGGACGCGCTGGAGGAACTCGGCATCGAGGACGTCAACCTCATCGCCATCGCCAAGGGCCCGCACCACGGCCGCGAGGGGCGCGAGGTGTTCCACTTCCCTGACGGGCGCGAGAAGATGTTGCCAGTGAACTCGCCGGTGCTGTTCCACCTCCAGCGCCTGCGTGACGAGGTCCACCGCTTCGTAATCGGCGCGCACCGGGCGAAGCGCAGCCGGGCGATCACCGCCAGCCCGCTCGACGAGATTCCCGGCATCGGCCCGGCCCGCAAGCGCGCTCTGCTGCTGCACTTCGGCACGGCCGGCAAGGTACGTGCGGCGAGCCTTGAAGATTTGCGCCGCGCGCCGGGTGTCAGCGTGGCGGTGGCGCAGACGATCTACGATTTCTACCACCCGAACGGCTGAGCGGCGCGACACCTGCGGCGGGCCGCGCAACTGACGATCATCTCCCCGGTTGAAGTTTCCGTAGGACGGAGGCGGGAAACGGGAGATTCAACGTGGTTACACTTAGTCCGCTCGCCATAGCCGTCGGCGTGATCGCGCTGGCCGTTCTGGTCGGCGTTGTCGTGACAGTCATGCGCAGTCGCCATACAGCGCGGCTGCGCGATCGGTTTGGCGACGAATACGATCGCACTATCGACCAGTCCGGCAGCACGTATGAGGCCGAGACCGTGCTCTATGAGCGCGAGCAGCGCGTCGCCGCCTTCGACATTCGCCCGTTGGAGCCCGCCCGGCGGGAAGCGTTCGTGCGCGCATGGCTGGAAGTGCAGGCCCAGTTCGTCGATGACCCGGCGGGTGCCGTCCAGCGCGCCGACGTGCTGCTTGCCGACGTCATGACCGCACGTGGCTATCCGGTGGCCGACTTCGACCAGCGCTACGAAGACCTGTCGGTCGATCACGGCGAGGTCGTCGCGCATTACCGCACCGGCCATCACATCGCCGCCAGCCATGCCCGCGGCGAGGCGGGCACTGAGGAATTGCGCCGGGCGATGATCCATTACCGTGCGCTGTTCGACGATCTCGTCAATGAGCCCGAGGACTTCAGCCCGGTGATCGAGCATCACGGCGGCCGCGTCCACGACTTGCGCAAGGAAACGACCCGGCGTTCCTGAACTGGTGTCAGACTGCGGCGTGGCGATGCCTCCGCAACGCGGTGAACGACGTGTCTCCGCTCCGCCAGGCACGCTCGTGAAAGAAGAAAACCACTGCGTTCACCATCGGCTCGATCAGAGCAATCCCGCCCGCCATCGTGACCGATCCGGTGACGAGATAGGCGACGGTGAAACCGACCATAAGATGGAGCGCAAGGAAACTGAGGGTCTTGGCGAAATCGCGGGTCATCGGGCGGTCCTTTTGACAACCCTTCTAATGCGAATGATTTGCAACAACAAAACGATCCTTGTCGCCACGGTGATCGACCGGAGCGATGAGCCAGTCCTACAGGCCCAGCTTGCGTGCGATACGCCAGCCTGTCGCCTTGGTGCGATTGCGATCCGGCCAGCGCCCCGGGGCCGTCGGTTTAAGCCCGCAACGTCGTAGAAGTCCGTTGAATGCCCGCGCATCCGCTTCCGCAAAACTCCACTCCGAGCGCCAGGTGATCGAGAGCGAAACGGAAGGCTCCGGCCCGTTGCGCACGAAATGCGGCGCCATAACCGGTACGTAAAGCGCTTCGCCCGGCGCGAGTGGGAATTCGCGGCCGCCGGCGAGCAGGTCGTCACGCCACTTCAGTTCTCGGCCGCCGCCGGTGTGGTAGGTTTCGTGAATCTCGTCCGGCGCAAAGGTCGGATCGCCCGCCGGGAACTGCGTCATCACCTTGGAGCCGCGCACCTGCATCAGGATGTTGTGTTCGGGGTCGAAGTGATAGGGCGTGACGCCCCCGGCGCTGGTCACGAATACGAAGGCCTGTGTCTTGAGCATGCGCCCGGTGCGCGCTTCGATGGCTGGACGGATTTCCGCCAATAACGCTTCAAGCAGTGCAGCGTACGCCGGGTCCTGCTCGACGTTCTTGAGCACCGCCCAGGAGCGGGTCGTCTCGATATGGCGGATCGTTTCGCCGATGGGGATGCCGGTCGGCCCGGGCTTTCCTTCGATGCCGATGGGCTGGTCGCTGGCATTGTATTCCACCGAGGCGGGGGGAAGTACCTCCGCCAGCCGGGCCAGTGCCTCCAGTTCCATCAGTGGATGTGCGCCAAGGGCGTGAGTCAGCTTATGCGGCACCTCGGGATAGTGCGATGCGAAGTCATGGCGCGCGGTGTCCGCAAAAACCGGACTTGCCTGGAGTAGAGTCGGGACGTTCATGGTCTGTGTCCGGCGGGATGGCGCGCGGTTTCGGCGCGCACGAACTGGCGGAAGGCGGCGCGGCGCAGCCTGCCGCCGATGGCGATGGAGAGCCGCCCGATGTCCCGGCGCTCGCGCCAGAGGTGGTCGATCATCGGATGGTCTGCGCTGGCGCAACTGTCGGTCCAGGCGATGTCTGCGCGGTCCAGCATGGCGAGATTCTCGCGCTGGAGCAGCACGCCGGGTGAAAAGCGCGCATATGTCTCGTCGAAGGCGGTCTTGTAGGAATAGGCGCCCGGTGCGGTCAGGAACGTCGCTAGCATCGCGACGGGGCGACCGTCGAGCGTCAGCGACAGTCTCTCCAGCCTGCCGCGCAGAGCTGCTCCTTCGAGGCTTTCGCGGAACATCCGCTCGGTCCGCTCGGAGCTTGCCAGCGCGGAGCCGGCTTTACCCTTCCAGCCCGCAGCCTCCAGCGCGAGGAAATCGGTGCACCACCGGGCGACGTCGCGAGCATCGGTGCTGTGCTCGAAGGCGATGGCACCTTCCTCGGCGAGGCGATTGGCCTGGCGGCGCAGTTCCTTGCGCTTCTTACTCGACAGCGCGGCTTCCAGATAGGTTTCGGGCGAAAGGTCGGAGGCGAGCATGGCGCGGGCCTCGCGGTGTACGATCTCGATCTGCCGCGCGTCCTGTGCCGCTACGGCGTCCAGTGCGGCGTGCAGCGGGCCGCCCAGCATCATGCCGCGCAAGTGCATGAACAGCGCCGCGTCAGGCCGGGTGTCGGCCCAGCTCAGAACGGCCTGCCAGAAAGGCACTTCTGCGCCCCGGGCGACCAGCGGCACGCCGCAGAAGCAGTTGGCGTGAAGCCAGCTGGACAAATGCGGCATCGGCCAGCGGTAGTAGCGGCGGGATGGAGCGACGGGCAGCAGGCCCACCAGTTGCCCGTCCTGCTCGAAGCGCAGGATCGTCACGGCGTCCGTGTCAGGCAGGTGGCGTAGCGAGGGGAGCAGATACCAGCTCTCGAAGAACGGGTTTGGCTCGCTGGCGTTGCCGGTTAGGCGGTCCCAGGCATCGACCTCGCTTTCCAGCGCGCGCCAGGGCATGGCGCAGAGGCTGCCCGAAAGCAGGCGAGCGGGCGCGATCTCGGCGTCCAGCACCGATGGGGCCTCTTTGCGATGTGCCTCGCCAGCCACTTGCAGACCGAATCCTGTTGCCGGAACGTTGCGTGTTCGTGGCCTGAATTAATGGCGAGAAATCAAGGAAACGCTAACGGCACCGCGCCGGAAAGGCCCCGACGCGGTGCCGCTGCGTTCAACCGGCCGCCATTGCGGCAAGCAGCAGCAGCGCGACGATATTGGTGATCTTGATCATCGGGTTCACCGCCGGGCCTGCGGTATCCTTGTAGGGATCGCCCACGGTATCGCCGGTGACGGCAGCCTTGTGCGCCTCCGAACCCTTGCCGCCGTAATTGCCGTCCTCGATGAACTTCTTGGCGTTGTCCCATGCGCCGCCACCCGAAGTCATCGACAGGGCCACGAATAGCCCGCTGACGATCACGCCAAGCAGCAGTGCTCCGAGCGCCGCGAAGCCGTTTTCACGACCGGCGACGGCGGTGATCACGAAGTAGACCACGATCGGCGCCAGCACCGGCAGCAGCGAGGGCACGATCATCTCCTTGATCGCTGCCTTCGTGACAAGATCGACCGTGCGTGCGTAGTCGGGCTTTTCCGCATAAGTCATGATGCCTGGCTTCTCGCGGAACTGCTCGCGCACATCGACGACCACGTCGCCCGCGGCCCGGCCCACCGCCGTCATGCCCATCGCGCCGAACAGGTACGGCAGTAGCGCGCCGAGCAGGAGGCCGACGATGACGTAAGGATTCTCCAGACTGAAATCGACGTTCAGCGCTGGGAAGAACTCCTTGAGGTCGGTTGTGTAGGCGGCAAAGAGGACCAGCGCGGCAAGCCCCGCCGAACCGATCGCATAACCTTTGGTCACGGCCTTGGTGGTGTTGCCCACGGCATCGAGCGCGTCGGTCTTCTCGCGCACGGCGTCGTCTAGACCGGCCATCTCGGCGATGCCGCCCGCGTTGTCGGTGACCGGACCGTAAGCATCCAGCGCCACCACCATGCCCGCCAGCGCCAGCATCGCGGTCGCCGCATAGGCAATGCCCAGCAGCCCGGCGAGCTGGTAGGCGATGATGATCCCGGCGACGATCACGATCGTCGGCAGCGCCGTCGCTTCCAGGCTGATGGCAAGGCCCTGGATCACATTGGTGCCATGACCGGTGACCGAAGCCTTGGCGATCGACCGGACCGGGCGATAATCGGTCCCGGTATAATACTCGGTGATCCAGATGATCAGGCCGGTGATCGCCAGGCCGACCAGAGCGCAATAGAACAACGTGCGGCCGTTGAGGTCGCCATTGCCGATGACGGCCTCCATATCCCCCAGCGCATGGCTTATCGCCCACCAGATCGCCGGGATCGAGAGCACCGCAGTCACCAGGAAGCCCTTGTACATGGCGCCCATGATGTTCTGCGAGCTGCCCAGCCGCACGAAGTAGGTGCCGATGATGGAGGTGACGATGCAAACGCCGCCGATCAGCAGCGGCAGCGCCATCATCGCGCTCAGGTTGCCCGCGCCCTTGAGCAACAGCGCGGTCAGCACCATCGTCGCGCCAACGGTGACGACGTAGGTTTCGAACAGGTCGGCCGCCATGCCGGCACAGTCGCCGACGTTATCGCCCACGTTGTCGGCGATGACGGCGGGGTTGCGGGGATCGTCCTCGGGAATGCCGGCCTCGACCTTGCCGACGAGGTCGGCGCCGACGTCGGCGGCCTTGGTGAAGATGCCTCCACCCAGACGCGCAAAGATCGAGATGAGCGAGGCTCCGAAGGCGAGGGCGGTCAGTGCTTCGACCACGGTACGGTCATCGCCGCCAACCGTGTGCCCGGCCGGTCCGGTGAGATACCAGTAGAACACCGCGATCGCGAGCAGAGCGAGGCCTGCCACCAGCATGCCGGTGATTGCGCCCGCCCGGAACGCCAGCGTCAGCCCTTCCTGCAGGCCCTTCTGTGCCGCAGCGGCGGTGCGTACGTTCGCCCGGACCGAGATGTTCATCCCGATGAACCCGGCGAAACCCGACAGGATCGCGCCGATGACGAACCCGGTGGCCGATATGGCTCCGAGTGTGAACGCCAGGATGATCGCGACGATCACGCCGACGACGGCAATGGTGGAATACTGCCTCTTCAGGTAGGCTTGCGCGCCTTCCTGAATAGCGGCGGCGATCTCCTGCATCTTTTCGGAGCCTGCGGGAGCACTGAGCACCTGACGACTTGTGACGAAGCCATAGACGATGGCCAGAAGTCCCAGGACTATTGCGATCGTGATGAGATTCACGAAGACGTCCCCTTCCCATTATGTTGTAGCGACGGGTTTTCCCGCTCGCGGCGACTAGGGCTATAGGGAAGGTGGGGGAGTGGCAAGCAGGGATATGCGCCGGAACGGTGCCGTCATCGGCGGCATGGCGACCGGGCCACGCACCGACGTCAGTGCTGGTAACCCAGGCGTTCGGGCAAGGGCAGTGCAGCGCCTTCGTGATGCAGCGACAGCCCCGCTCCTGCTTCGATGGTGCCGATTGCCGTAACCTGCCGGTTCAGGGTGCTCGCGGCTTCAAGAATGCGCGCTGTATTTTCGAGCGGCGCGGTGAACAGCAGTTCGTAGTCGTCCCCGGCGGCCATCGCTGCCAGCCGGACCTCCAGAACTTCGCCTGCGACGGCGCGGAAGGCCGCGGAAAGCGGCACTGCGCCGACGTCCAGCGTCACGCCTACCGCGCTGGCCTCGGCCATGCGCGAGGCATCGACCATGAGTCCGTCGGAAACATCCATCATAGCGTGGACCAGCGGCGCCAGTGCGACGCCCAAGCGAGGCTCGGGCGCAGGGCGGCGGTAACGGGCGAGCAGCGCGGTGAGGGCGCTTGCGTCTCCATCGAGGTCGCCCAGCGCGGCTTTCAGCCCCAGCCCCGCATCGCCGATGGTCCCGCTGACCCAGACCCGGTCACCCGGCCGCGCCGCCGTGCGCGAAGGCACCGGGCAACCCTTGGCCCCGGTGCCGAGCGCCGTCAGCGAGAAACTGCGCGGCGCGCCGTCCGGCATGCGGACCGTATCGCCGCCCAGCAGCGGGATGGCGAAACGGCGGCAGGCCTCGTCCAGCCCGGCGAGGAACGCGGTGTCCCACGCGGAAGCGCCCAGCGCGTGCGAATAGAGGCACCCCGCCGGCGTCGCCCCTTTGGCGGAAAGGTCGGAGACGTTCACCGCCACCAGCTTCCACGCCACGTCCTGCGGCGGATCGTTCGGGAGGTAGTGGACGCCCTCGACGACGGTATCCATCGTCAGCACCAGCGCCTCGCCGCCGATCCGGAGCACGGCGGCATCGTCCGCCAGCCGCCGGGCGGCGGGGGCGGTGGCGATGGCGCGCAGGGCGTGGATGAAGGCGGCTTCGCCGGTCATCCGAAGATCATGCCGTCAGCGGACCGACTTTGCCACCGAATCGAGCACGCCGTTGAGGAACTTCGCCTCGCGCGGGTCGAAGAAGGCGTGGCACACGTCGAGGTATTCGCTGATCGCGGCGCCGGTCGGAATGTCGGCGCGGGCCATGAGTTCGTAAGCGCCCGCGCGCATGATCTGCAGCATCGTCTTGTCGAGACGGCCCAGCGACCAGCCCTCGGTCAGCTTGGACGCCAGCAGTTCGTCGATTTCGTCGCGGCGGGCGATGGTGCCCTTCACGACGTCGTCGAAGAACGCGACTTCGGCCTGCGCGAACTGCGCGTCGTCGATCTCCATGCCAAGGCGGTGGCGGTGGAATTCGTCGAGCAGGGAGGCCATCGGGGTGCCCTCCATGTCGAACTGGTACAGCGCCTGGACGGCGGCGAGGCGCGCGGCGGCGCGCTTCTGCTTGGGATTGCTCATGAGTTCAGCCTTACGGAAATGGAGCGCGCGTGCGCGGGAAGCCCTTCGGCCTCGGCAAGGGCGACGGCGGCGGGGCCGATGGCCTCCAGCGCCGCAGCGTCAAGCTGGATGAAGCTGGTGCGCTTCATGAAATCGAGAACCGAAAGCCCCGAGGAGAACCGCGCCCGGCGCCCGGTGGGCAGGACGTGGTTGGGGCCGGCGACGTAATCGCCGACCGCCTCGGGGGTCATGCGGCCGAGGAACACGGACCCTGCGTGCCGGATGCGGCGCATCAGGCTTTCGGGATCGTCGGTGGCGATCTCGACGTGTTCGGCCGCCAGTGCATTGGCGAGCGCGGGGGCTTCGTCGAAGCTGGCGACGTCGATGATGACGCCGTTGACGTTCCAGCTTTCGCGGGCGGTCTTCTCGGTCGCTAGCGCGGCGAGTTCGAGTTCGACGGCTTCGGCCACCGCGTCGGCATAGGCCGCGTCGTCGGTGATGAGGATCGACTGCGAGGTCGGGTCGTGCTCGGCCTGGCTGAGAAGGTCGGCGGCGATCCGGCGCGGCTCGTTCTTGGCGTCGGCGATGACGAGGATTTCGCTCGGCCCCGCGACCATGTCGATGCCGACGACGCCGTAGAGCTGGCGCTTGGCCTCGGCCACCCAGGCATTGCCGGGGCCGGTTACCACATCGACGGGGGCGATGCGGTCGGTGCCATAGGCCAGCGCGCCGACGGCATGGGCACCGCCCACGCGCCACACTTCGTCCACGCCCGCAAGGTGCGCGGCGGCGAGGACGAGCGGATTGACTTCGCCCTTCGGCGTCGGGGTGACGACGACGAGACGCTCCACGCCTGCGACCTTTGCGGGAATGGCGTTCATCAGCAGCGAGGACGGATAGGCCGCCCGCCCGCCGGGAACGTAGAGGCCCGCCGCGTCCACCGCATTCCACGTCGCTCCGAGGCGCACGCCGGCGGCGTCGGTGTAGTCGCGGTTCTCGGGGAGTTGCGCGGCGTGGTAGGCGCGGATACGCTCTGCCGCGAGTTCCAGCGCTGCGCGCAAGGTCGGTTCTAGCGCGTCGAAGGCGGCCTTGCAGGTAGCGGCATCGACGTTCCAGCCGGTCTGGTCGAGGTCATGGCCGTCGAACTTCGCCGTGAGATCGGCAAGCGCTGCATCACCACGCTCGCGCACGTCCCGGAGGATCGCGGCGACGTCGGCGGCCACGTCAACCGCGCTTTCGCGGCGGTCGGAGACGACGCGCGCGAAGGCCTCGGCGAAACCGGGGTCCTTGGCTGAAAGGCGCAGCATCAGGCGGCTTCCTTTTCCGCCACCAGCGCGCGGAAGGCCTCGACCAGTGCGGCGACGCGCTCGTCGGTCTTGAGGGCAGCGCGGTTGACGATCAGGCGCGCGGAAATGTCGAGAATGCGGCTGGTTTCGACCAGACCGTTCTCCTTGAGCGTGCGGCCGGTGGAGACCAGATCGACGATCCGGCTCGACAGACCGAGGCAGGGCGCCAGCTCCATCGCGCCGTTCAGCTTCACGACTTCGGCTTGCACGCCCAACTTCTCGAAATGGCGGCGGGTGAGGTTCGGGTACTTGCTGGCGATGCGCAAGTGCGAAGGCAGCGCGCCGCCGGTCTCGCCCACCTTTTCGGCGACCGAAAGACGGCAGTGGCCGATGTTCAGGTCCACGGGGGCGTAGAGGTCGGAATAGGCGAACTCCTCCACCACGTCCGAGCCGACGATGCCGACTTGCGCGGCGCCATGCGCGACGAACGTGGCGACGTCGAAGGCGCGCACGCGGATCAGGCGCATGTCGCTGTTTTCGCAAGCGAAGGAGAGCGCGCGTGACTTCTTGTCATGGAATTCCGCCTCGGGGGTCACACCGGCGCGCGCCATCAGGGGCAGCGCTTCGTCGAGGATTCGGCCCTTGGGCACGGCGAAAGTCAGAGGTGTCGGCATGGTGCGCGCCTTAGTCGGGCAAGGCGCAAAGGGCAACCGGGGTGTTTGCCCTGAGCAAGCTACAGGGCAACACGCCGTCATCCCAGCGAAAGCTGGGATCGCTGGCCGTGAACAACCCACATAGCGGCAGAGTGTTGTTCGGCCAGCTATCGCCTAAAGCATTGCCAGCGGTCCCAGCCTTCGCTGGGATGACGGGTGTATGTCTGCGGGCTTCGCGCTTATTCCCCCGGCGCGCTGGCCTTGATCGCCACCGCATGGACGCGATTGCCGGGAATGTCGCCCAGCGCCGCATTTACCAGTCGCTGGCGCTGCAGACGTGAGACACCGGCGAACTGCGGGCTCTCGATCAGGATGGTGAAGTGCGATTCGCCGCTGCCGTCATCGCCGGTATGGCCGCGGTGCGTGGCGGAATCGTTGACCACGTCAAGCGACGTGGGAGCGAAGGCAGCGGTCAGAAGCTGCCGCATTTCCTGTTCGAGTGGTCCAGACATGGGGTTCCATTTAGGCGATCGATGTCCCATCTGGAAGCCGGTGAGACAGCATAGATTTCATGGAAGGTTCGAATCCACCGGTCACGAGTGCGCCTGGCCGGGGTGTGATGAGGCGGGCGAGTTTCGTGCTCCGGGTGGTCGGCCGTCCGGGTTCGACGGGCCGGGCGACTATCGATGGTTCTGCCTCGAGCACGTGCGTCAGTTCAATTCGGGCTACGACTACTTCGAAGGCATGGAAGCGGAGGAGATCATGCGCGCGCAGTCCCCGCTCCACGGTTGGGAGACGCAGACCCGCGCGTTCCGGCCTGATGCGGGCGTGGATCAGGCGCCGAACTGGGCGAACTTCTCCGACCCGCTTGAGGCGATTCAGGCACGGGCGAGGGCGCATGTGAAGCGGCGCAGGGCTGACCTGAAGCCCGAAAACGCGCGCTTCACTCCGAACGAGCGCAGAGCTTTGGAGACGCTGGGGCTGGACGGGGACATCGACCGCAAGACCCTGCGGTTTCGCTATACGCGGCTTCTGCGGCAGTATCATCCCGACCACAACGGCGGCGATCACAGCCATGCCGCGCGGCTGCAGGGGGTGGTCGAGGCGTATCAGGTCCTCAAGAACGCGGCGGCTTTCGGGTAGGACCTATCTTGGCCCTACATTCCCCGTCACCCTAAACTTGTTTCAGGGTGACGAAGTGGAAAGAGGAGCAGGGCGCGTTATTCGTCTTCGCCCTCGCAGATCGCTGCCAACTGGTCCGCACAGGCTGCCCAGCCTTGCGTAAAGCCCATTTCCTCATGCTGCTTGCAGGTATCCGCGCTCCAGTGGCGGGCGGTGGCGGTATAGCGCGTGCCTTCGCCTTCCGGAGCGACTTCCCAGATGCCGATCATGAACGGCCCGCTCGGTTGGAGATCGTCCACCACCGCATCGGTCGAGGCGAAGCGGCGGCCTTCCTCATAGGCAAGGTAGATGCCGTTCTGGGGCATGACTTCGCCGTCGGGGCCGTACATCGTCATCTTGCAGACGCCGCCGGGGCGCTTGTCCTGTTCATCGACCTCGGCGCGCCATGGGGTAGGGCACCACCATTCGTTCTGGCGGTTGGCCATGACGTCCCACACTTTCGCAGGCGGTGCGGCGATGTAGCGGGTGGTGGACAGTTCGTTGCTCATCGTTGTTCTCCTCAATCTCGATCAGGCGCGCCCAGCGGAAAGAACGCGCGGTAAGGGCGGGCGGCCTCGACGCAGGTGCTGACCGGCGGCAAGGCGAGCAGATGGGCGCGCCATGCCTTCAGGCGCGAAAAGCTGTCGGCGATGGGGAGGACCCAGTCGGCGTAGAACAGCGAGGGCGCGGCGGCGCACTCGATCAGGGTAACCTGGCCTTGCGCCGGGTAGTACTGAAGCCAGCCCTCCAACCAGGCGTAACTGCGTTCCAGCCGTTCCCGCGCTTCGCCGATGCGGGTCATGTCCGGGTTTTCGGCATCGCGAATGTGTTCGTTCACGACCTCCTGCATGTTGCCCATGACGTAGTTGTCGAAAACCCGGTCGAGCATGCGTACGCCGATCGCCGCTTCGGCATCGGAGGGCAGCAGGACATCCGGTTCCACATGGTGCAGTTGCAGGTGCTCGATGATCGAAGTCGCCTCGAAGATCAGGTTCTGGCCGTCCTGCAGGACCGGGAACTTGCCCGCTGGTCCGGCCATGGCGACGATCTTGCCATGATCGGGGTGATCGCCGTCGACGATGCGGAACTCATGTTCCAGCCCAGATCCCAGGAGCGCGATCTGCGCCTTCCAGGTGTAGGACGAGAAGGGGTGGCCGTAGAGTGCCAGCATCAGCCTTTCACCGCCGCCTCGATCGCGGCGATGTCGATCTTGCGCATCGTCATCATCGCTTCCATCGCCCGCTTGGCTGCAGCGCGATCGGGGTTCGCCATCGCGTTCGTGAGGGCGCGAGGAGTGATCTGCCAGTTGAGGCCCCACTTGTCCTTGCACCAGCCGCACATGCTTTCCGCTCCGCCATTGCCGACGATGGCGTCCCAGTAGCGGTCGGTCTCTTCCTGCGTGTCGGTGGCGACCTGGAACGAGAACGATTCCGATTGCGGGAACTGCGGGCCGCCGTTGAGGCCGATGCATTCGATCCCCATCACCGTGAACTCGACCACGAGGACGTTGCCTTCCTTCCCGTCCGGATAATCCGTCGGTGCACGTTGTACGGAATCGACGCGGGTGTCGGGGAAGACGGTGGCGTAGAAGTTCGCAGCGTCCTCGGCGGTGCCGTCGTACCAGAGGCAGATCCGGTTTTTGGCCGTCATTTCTTCATCTCCTCTATCAGCTTGCCGTCGATGCCCTTGGCGGTCCGGTAGGCGGGGCGTTCCTGACAACGTTCGGCATAGGCCACGAGCGGGGGCAGCGGCGGGATGATGCCGAAGGTCATGCCCCAGTCGATCGCGCTGCCGACATAGACGTCGGCCATGGTGAAGCGGGTGCCGCAGACCCAGTCGTCCTCGGCCAGCTTTTCCTCGATCGCGGCGAGGGTGCGCTCGAAGCTGCCCCAGCCGGCCATCATCTCCTGCTGCGGCGTCGGCTCGAACTTGAGCGCGCGCGAGGTGATCGCCTGCTCGATCGGGCCGGAGGCGAAGAAGGTCCAGCGGTAATAGTCCGCCATCTCGCCGTCGTTGGGGAGCAGGTGCGCTTCCGGGTTCATCTCGGCGAGATAGAGACAGATCGCGGCGGATTCGGTGATCACCCGGTCGCCGTCGTCGGCATGGTGGATCAGCGTTGGCACCTTGGCCATCGGGTTGGCGTCGAGGAACGCGGCGGGCTTGTCCTTCCAGTCGACGAGGACCTGCTCGTAGTCCGCCCCGGCTTCGTGCAGCGCCCAGCGGGCGATCTGTCCGCGCGACATCGGGTTGGTGAAGAAGGTGTAGTCGGCCATCGGGATTCTCCCTTAGATGAGGGTGGAACATTGATGGAACGAATGGACGGCGTCAATCACCGTCCGCCCGGTTATCTGCGCGGCCCGACGAGGCCGAAGTAGGCGCCTTGCGGATCGAAGGCGTGGACGGTGTATTCGCCGGTGGGGATCTGCTGCGGATCGCCCATAGGCTTGCCGCCGCCGTCCTTTACTGCGGTCAGTGCGCGGTCAATATCGTCCACGCCGATGTAGTAGGTCCAGCCTGGCACCGGCATGAAATCAGCCTGCTTCATAACCGCGCCGATCTGCACGTCCTCCAGCTGGAGGAAGCGGTAGTCGCCGAGCGGCCCCATCGGCATCGCGCCGTGCTGGGTCCAGCCGAAATGCTTCGTGTAGAACGCCACCGCCGCGTCGTCGTCGGGCGTGACGAGTTCGTTCCAGCGTACCGTCTGCGGCTTGTCCACGCTGAACACGTCGCTGGTGGCGTCGGGATCGTCGGCGGGCGGTTCCGGCGTCATCACGTAGAACGCGGCGCCCTGCGGGTCGGTCACCATGGCGAAGCGGCCGACGCCTTCCATGGTGGTGGCGGGCACGTGGACGGATCCGCCCTCGGCCGTGATCTCGGCCACTTTTGCATCGACGTCGGGGACGTAAATGTAGCCCATCCAGCCGGGCTTCGCGCCTTGTTTGATCATGGCATCGTCGAGTGCGAAGACGCCGCCGGTATAGCCGCAGCCCGCGCCGCCGCCATCGATGCGCTCGATCATGCGGTAGTCCATGCCGGAATCGCCGGTCATTTCCGACATGACGTTGGCGCCGATCTTCCAGCCGACGACACTGCCGTAGAAGGCGGCCGCGGCGTCGGAATCGCTGGTCATCAGCTCGTACCAGATGAAGCTGCCTACAGGGTTGCCCATGGCTCAGCCTCCCAGCGTGACGACGGGCTGGAAGCCGCCGTAGATCATGCGCATGCCGTCGAAAGGCATGGGGTTCTTCTCCGGATCCATGCGCGGGTCGGTGTTCATCGCGTCCATGACGGCAGCCATGCCCTTTTCGCGAGTCGCCTTGTCGGGCCATTCGATCCACGAGAAGACCACCGCCTCGTCCTCCTTGCACTCCACCGCGCGGAAGAAGTCGGTCTGCTTGCCTTCGGGCACGTCGTCCTGCCAGCATTCGAGGACGCGGGTGGCGCCGTGCTCCATGAAGACGGCGTCGCCCATTTCGGCGTGAGCGATGAACTTGTCCTTGTTCGCCTTGGGGACGGCGATCACGAAACCTTCTACGTAGGTCATGTCAGACTCCTTCCTTGGCAGGGTTTTCGGCCTTGGCTTTGGTCTTCGGATCATGCTCGGCGAAAGGCGCGAGTTGCGCCTCCAGCGCACGCTGGAACGCAGGGCGAGCTATGCCGCGCTCGACGTACGCCGCGAGTGCGGGCGTCGGCGCCAGCACGGACGGGTCGGGGATGGCGCGCAGGATCGTGGTCATCGCGATATCGGCGATCGAGAAGTCCCCGGCCAGCCACTCGTCGTCGCCCAGCGCCGTTTCGAGGCGCTTGAGGCGGCCTTCCAGCGCGGTAGTCAGGGAAGGGCGGCGCAGCGGTGCCCAGTCCTCCTTGCGCGAGAAAAACGTGCAGTTGACGAACTCCATCACGAACGGCTCGATCGAGTTGAACGCAGCCAGCAGCCAACTCAGGACTTTCGCCCGTTCCTGCGAGCCGGTCGGGGGCAAGGCGCCCGCCTTCTCGGCGAGGTGGATGAGCGTGGCGCCGCTTTCGAATATCCCGACCTCGCCGTCACGGACGAAGGGCACCTGCCCCCAGGGCTGGTCGTCATAGTACCATTCGGGGCGCTCGATCGCGCTGATCAGGCGCACCTTGTAGGGCAGGGTGTACTCTTCGCAGGTCCAGCGCGGGCGCAAATCGCGGACCTGCCCCTGCGCGAAGGATGGCACCCATTCGTAAGCGGTGATCTCTATCTGTGAGGTCGGATCGATAGGCATCGTCTTCTCCCTCTCCCGTTTCTTTATGTCACGCCGTGGTCGGGATTTCCATTTCCCCCGAGGCGGCGGCAGGGTCCATCCACATCGTCTCCCAGACATGCCCGTCGAGGTCGGTGAAGGCGTGGCTGACCATGAAGCCATAGTCTTGTGGCGGATTGATGTCGGGCGTGCCGCCTGCCGCCGCAGCCTTGGCCTTCATCTCCGCGGCCTCTTCCTTGCTTTCACATCCAAGGCACAGCGCCACTTCGCTGGAGCCGGTGTCGGGGATCGGGCGGTCGGTGAAGGTGCGCCATTTGTCGTGCGTCAGGATCATCACGAAGATGGATTCCGACCACACCATGCAGGCCGCCGTGTCGTCGGTGAAGCGCGGCTCGTTGGTGAAGCCGAGCGCGGTGTAGAACGCCTTGGAGCGCTCCAGATCGGTGACGGGGAGGTTCACGAAGATCATGCGTGCCATCTGCTCTCTCCTTCAGAAGGGCGAATCGCCTCTTGCCCGAACCTGACCTCAGTGGTAACTAAAAGCAACCATGAAGTCACAAAAAGAAACCATGCGTTCGGAAAGCGCGACGGACAGTGTGAAACGCGCACATGGCCGCTGGTATGGGGATGCCTGCGGGGCGGCTTTCGCGATGGAACTGATCGGCGAACGCTGGTCGCTGCCAATCATACGCGAGATGATGCTCGGCCCGCGCCGTTTCTCCGAGATCCGCGCCGAATTGCCGGGCCTGAGCGCCAAGACGTTGACCGAGCGGCTGGAGAGCCTCGAAGGAACCGGCATCGTCGCGCGCGAAGTGCTGCCGCCGCCCGCTTCGGTGCAGGTCTATCGACTCACCGAATGGGGCCTGGCGCTGGAGCCCGTCATGCAGGAACTGGGGCGATGGGCGGTGCGCTCGACCCTCCACGATCCCACGCTGCCGATCACGCCGGTCTCGCTGATGCTCTCGCTGCGCACGATGATCCATCCCGAGCGGATCGGCGAGCTGGCACTGACGGTGCGCTTCGAGGTGGGTGTCAGCAAATTCACCGGGCGGCTGGGGCAGGGCGAACTGGCGATCCAACCCTCCAGCAATGGCGATCCGGACCCCGATCTGGTCTTCGCGGCCGAGGGCGGGTTCCCGTTCCTCGGGGTATTCTACGGCAAGTGGCCGCGGGAAGAGGTTCAGGCACTGCGGATCGAGGGCGACCCATCGCTGGTCCAGCGCTTCGTCGATCTGTTCAGCCTCCCTCCCAAATGCGCGAGTTGAGCAAGGCAAGTCGCCCAAACCTTATTGCGATGCAGCGGCCGGTCCTATACGCGATGCCCTACGATGACTGACTCCAAGACCCAGACCGAGAATCGCGACGCCACCGTACTGGCCGCTCCCGACATCGAACTCGACGTGCGCGAGACTTTCGGGATCGACATCGACATGAAGGTCCCGGCCTTCTCCGTGGCCGACGAGCGCGTCCCCGACCTCGACGAGACGTATGTGTTCGACCCGGACACCACCCTCGCGATCCTGGCGGGCTTTGCCTTCAACCGCCGCGTGATGGTGCAGGGCTACCACGGCACCGGCAAGTCGACGCACATCGAACAGGTCGCGGCGCGCCTCAAATGGCCGTGCATCCGCATCAACCTCGACGCGCACATCAGCCGCATCGACCTGATCGGCCGCGATGCCATCGTCCTGCGCGGCGGCATGCAGGTGACCGAATTCCGCGAGGGCCTGCTCCCCTGGGCGCTGCAACACCCGGTGGCGCTGGTGTTCGACGAATACGACGCGGGCCGCCCGGACGTGATGTTCGTGATCCAGCGCATTCTGGAAACCGAGGGCAAGCTCACCCTGCTCGACCAGAACCGCGTGATCCGTCCGGACAAGCACTTCCGCCTGTTCGCCACCGCCAACACGGTGGGCCTGGGCGACACTTCGGGTCTGTACCATGGCACGCAGCAGATCAACCAGGGCCAGATGGACCGCTGGAACCTGGTGGTGGCGCTCAACTACCTGCCCCACGCCACCGAGACGGGCATCGTCGCGGCCAAGGTGCCGCAGATCGACAAGTCGGTGATCGCCAACATGGTCAAGGTCGCGGACTTCTCGCGCCAGGGCTTCATGAACGGCGATATCTCGACGGTGATGAGCCCGCGCACGGTCATCACCTGGGCACAGAACGCGGCGATCTTCAACGACGTCGGCTTCGCCTTCCGCCTCTCGTTCCTGAACAAGTGCGACGAGACCGAGCGCATGCTGGTGGCCGAATACTACCAGCGCGTATTCGGGCAGGATCTGCCGGAAAGCGTCGTCGCCAAGGCCTGATCGGCCCGGCCGACCAAGAAAAAGGGCGCTTCCGCAAGGAGGCGCCCTTTTCGTTATTCGCCGGGATAGACTGCGCGGACGAAGTAGAGCCCGTCCGGCGGTGCATTTAGGCCGAGCTTCCGGCGATTGCGCGCGGCAAGCGCCTCGCGCAGATCCTCTTCGCTCCACCGTCCCATGCCGACGAGTGCGAGGCAGCCGACCATCGAGCGCACCTGATGATGCAGGAAGCTGCGCGCTTCCGCTTCGATCAGCACCATCTCGCCCTCGCGCCGCACTTCCAGCCGGTCGAGCGTCTTGAGCGGCGAACTCGACTGGCAATGCACCGAACGGAACGTGGTGAAATCGTGCAGTCCCACAAGTATCTGCGCGGCACGGTGCATCGCCTCGGCATCGAGCGGCTTGGGCACCATCCATGCCTTGCCCTTCTCCAGCGTCAGCGGGGCACGGCGATTGGCGATGCGGTAGATGTAGGCGCGGCCGACGCAGGAAAACCGCGCGTGCCAGTCGTCGGGCACGACCTCGCAGGACAGGACCGCGATCGGATGAGGCCGCAACCTGTCGTTGAGTGCCCCCAGCAGTTTATACGCCTCGAACGGCTTCGCGATGTCGATATGGGCACGCATCCCGAGCGCGTGGACTCCGGCATCGGTACGCCCGGCCGCGTGCATGATGGCGCGCTCGCCGGTGACCGCGAAGGCCGCATCCTCGACCGACTGCTGCACCGAGGGACCATGGACCTGCCGCTGCAGCCCCATGAACGGGCTGCCGTCGAATTCGAGAGTGAGCGCAAAACGGGTCATTTCGCCCCGCCGATACAGGACTGGTGCCGCCGCGCAATGGGCTTGGCGTCCTGCGTATCCGGTGTCACCATCCGCTCACCGGGAAAGGAGCCTGCCATGGCCGAGAACAAAGAGCCCCGCTTCCAGATCTTCCGCGGCGCTGACGCTCCCGCGCTGGAAGAGTGCGACTGCATGACTTACGAGGGTGATACGCCCAACCTCGCCGCCGCCCAGCCATTGCTGATGGAGGCGATGCAGGTGAGGGGCGAATATGCCGACGTCCCCTACCGCCGCGAGGATATGAGCCTCGCGCGGCTATGGGTGAAGAGCGGTTTCCCGCTGCCGCTCCACAGCCACGACTGCGATTGCCTCTATTACATCGTCGCCGGATCGATCCGCATGGGCACCGAGACGCTGGCTGCTGGCGACGGCTTCTTCGTCGGCGCCGAAGTGCCCTATGCCTACACCGCAGGCCCGGAAGGCGCCGAAGTCCTCGAATTCCGAAATACCGACCGCTTCAACATCCGCGTCAGGGACAAGCCCCTCAGCGCATGGGAAAAGACCGCCGCGACCTTGCGCGAAGGCCACGCCCGCTGGGCCGACGAAGCGCCGCCGCAGCGCCAGATGCCCGAGAGGGCCTAAACTCAGGCCAGCTTCGTGCCTGCCGGAATGGGGCGTCCGCGCAGCAGGTCGGCTACGTCCATGGCCGGCTTGCCCGCGCGCTGGATGCGCGTGACCTGCAGCGCCTGTTCCCCGCACGCGACCGTCAGGGCATCGTCGAGCGTGCTGCCCGCCTCGCCGGAGCCCTCGACGATCCGCGCCGACAGCACCTTGTAGCGCTCGCCGTCCAGTTCGAAGAATGCCCCCGGCGCGGGCATGAACGCGCGCACCTGACGCTCCGCGTCGACCGCGCTTGCGGTGAAATCGAGTCGCGCTTCGGCCTTGTCGATCTTGCGGGCATAAGTAATCCCGTCCTCCGGCTGCTTCACCGCGCGGTGAACGGCGAGGTCGCGCAAGGTGCCGACCAGCAATTGCGCGCCCCGGTCCGCAAGTTCGGAGGTCAGTTCCCCGGCCGTCTTCGCGTCGATCGTTGTGCGCAGCGTCGCCAGCATCGGTCCGGTATCGAGCCCGGCTTCCATCTGCATAATGGTGATCCCCGTCGTCGGATCGCCCGCCAGAATCGCCCGCTGGATCGGCGCCGCACCGCGCCAGCGCGGCAGGATCGAGGCATGGATGTTGAGGCACCCGAGGCGCGGCGCATCCAGCACCGCCTGCGGCAGTATCAGCCCATAAGCCGCGACGACGGCAATGTCTGCCTCCAGCGCGGCGAAGGCGGCTTGCTCTTCCGCCCCCTTCAGCGAAACCGGATGGCGCACTTCGATCCCGCGCGCTTCGGCTTCCCGTTGCACCGGCGAGGGCGTCAGTTCCTTGCCCCGCCGCCCGCCGGGACGCGGCGGCTGGGTGTAGGCAGCCACGACCTCGTGCCCCGCCTCGACAAGAGCAACCAGAGCGGGGACCGCAAAATCGGGCGTTCCCATGAAGATGATACGCATGATGTGGGGAACTCCTGAGCGGGCTTTCTAAGATCAGGCGCAGGCCCTATCTCCCGATCCATGGCATCGCAAGAGATCGAGACGCTGACCGCCGCCCTGTCGCGCCTGCCCGGCCTTGGCCCACGTTCGGCGCGCCGTGCCGTCCTGTGGCTGATCAAGCGGCGGGAAACCGCGCTGGTGCAGCTGCTGGAGGCGCTGGACGCCGTGCGCGAGGCGCTCGTCGAGTGCCGGACCTGCGGCAATGTCGATACCACCGACCCCTGCGGCATCTGCGCCGACCCCCGCCGCGACGCACGCTCGATCTGCGTGGTCGAGGAAGTCGCCGACCTCTGGGCGCTTGACCGCGCGCGCCTGTTCACGGGGCGTTACCATGTCCTTGGTGGACGCCTCTCGGCGCTGGACGGCGTCCGCCCCGAAGACCTGGCGATCGACAGCCTGCTGCGCCGGATCGGGGAGGGCGGCATCGATGAAGTCCTCCTCGCGATGAACGCCACGCTCGAAGGCCAGACCACTGCGCACTACATCGCCGAGCGGCTTGAAGGCTTCCCGGTGCGGGTAACGCAACTGGCGCACGGCCTGCCGGTCGGCGGCGAACTCGACTATCTCGACGAGGGCACACTGGCCCAGGCGATCCGCGCTCGTCGTCCTGTCGCCTGACGCGATTTCGGCCTGCGGTGCCTGATCTTGCGAAATCGGGCTTTCGCGATTATCTGGCGCAGATGGCTATCCGCGAAATCCTCGAAGTTCCCGACCAGCGCCTCAAGCAGGTCTCGGCCCCCGTCGAAAAGTTCGACGACGAGCTTAAAACGCTCGTCGATGACATGTTCGAAACGATGTACCACGCTCCCGGCATCGGTCTCGCCGCGATCCAAGTCGGCGTTCCGCTCCGTGTACTGGTGATCGACCTCCAGCCTGACGACGAGGACGCCGAGCCGGAAGTCTGCACGTCGCATGGCGATCACCACCACACGCATCAGCCGACCAAGAAGGAACCCCGGATCTTCATCAATCCGGAAATCCTCGATCCCTCGGACGAGCACATCGTCTATCAGGAAGGTTGCCTCTCGGTCCCCGAGATCTTCGCCGATGTGGAGCGCCCTTCGCGCATCCGCGCACGCTGGCAGGACCTCGACGGCAAGGTGCACGAGGAGGACATGGACGGTCTTCTCGCGATCTGTCTCCAGCACGAGATGGACCACCTCGAAGGTATCCTCTTCATCGACCACCTCTCGCGCCTGAAGCGCCAGATGGCGCTCAAGAAGCTCGAAAAGCTGCGCAAGGCCGCCTGATTTCTTCCGGGGCGTTTCGCGCCCCGGTGGAAAATCGCCGTCGAGGACTGGAGTTCCTGAAATGTTCCGGCTAGGCTGGAGCCATGGAACTTGTAGTCGCCACGATTCTCGCTCTCGTCATCGGCCTCGCTGCAGGCTGGTTTTTCGGTTCGCGCCCGACCGCGCAATGGCGGGCACAAGCCGAAGCGCGTGAGCGTGAGGCACGCGAAGGCGACGCCAAATATTTACGTACTTTCGCCGATCTTGAAGCCGCGCGCGAGCGGGCCGGGCGGGCCGATGCGCTCGAGCAGGCGCTCGACCGCGCACGCACCGACCATGAAGCCCTGACCGAACGCCTGCGCCATGACGGCGCCGCAGCGGTCGAACGTACCCGTGCAGAGCTGACGCAGGTTCTCGATAAGACCCGCACCGAACATGCCGCACGCGTGGACGGGTTGCTGCGTGAACAGCGCGGCTTGTCGGACGAACTTTCGACCCTGCGGGAAAAGTCGGCGAACTTCGATGAGCAGAAGCGCCTGCTGCTCGAAGCGCAGGAAGCCTTGCGCAAGGAGTTCGAGAACGCCGGCGCAAAAGTGCTGGCGGGCGCGCAGGAAGCATTCCTGCGCCGGGCGGGCGAGCGTTTCGAACAGAGCGAGAAAGCCAGCGCCGAACGCCTCAACTCGATCCTCACACCGGTAGGTCAGCGCCTCAAGAGCTACGAGGAACAGGTCGCGGCATTGGAGGCCAAGCGCGTCGATGCCTTCGGCCAGCTGACCGGCCAGATCGAGGCGCTGCGCGTCGGGCAGGAACTGGTGCGCGCGGAGGCCGTCCGGCTCGGCAACTCGCTGCGCAATGCGCCCAAGGCGCGCGGACGCTGGGGCGAACAGCAGCTCAAGAACGTGCTGGAACAGTGCGGGCTGACCGAGCACACCGACTTCGAGACCGAGCAGTCGATCAACACCGAGGAAGGCCGTCTGCGCCCCGATGCGATCGTCCGAATTCCCGGCAACAAGCAACTGGTGATCGACGCGAAGGTCTCGCTCAATGCCTATCAGGATGCCTTCGAGGCCGAGGACGAGGCTGGGCGCCTCGCCTTCATGGGCCAGCACGCGGCATCGATGCGCAACCACATCCAGACGCTCGGCGCCAAGAGCTACCAGAGCCAGTTCGAGAATGCGCCGGATTACGTGATCATGTTCGTGCCCGGCGAACACTTCATCGCAGCCGCCCTCGACCACGATTCGGGTCTTTGGGACTTCGCGTTCGATCGCAAGGTGTTGCTGGCGAGCCCCACGAACCTCGTCGCCATCGCGCGGACCATCGCACAAGTCTGGCAGCAGGAAGGGCTAGCGCGCGAAGCGCGCGAGATCGGCAAGCTCGGCGCCGACCTTTACGACAGCCTTGCGAAGACTCAGGACGACTTGTCCAAGGTCGGCGTGCACATGGGCCGCGCGGTCAACAGCTTCAACGACTTCGCCCGCACTTACGAGGGCAACGTGATGAGCCGCGCCCGCCGTCTCAGTGAAAAGCACATCAAGATCGGCAAGCGAGAAATCTCCGACGATGTCCCCTCGATCGAGGCTGCGCCGCGTTATGCCGATACCGGCGTTCAGATCGAGGATAATAGCGAGGAAGCCGTCGAGGCTGCGGAGGCTGCGGAGTAAGTCACCAGATCAAGCGTATATCGTCGTCGTCATTCCCGCGAAGGCGGGAACCCATCTTCTGACGGCGCCGATCGAACCTGCGTCAGATGGTTTCACGATGAGGGCGGGTGCCTCGATTTGATGGTCTGACGTGATCTACCCTTCGTCATTGCGAGCGCAGCGAAGCAATCCAAGGCGGCTCAAGACTACTTTGGATTGCTTCGCTGCGCTCGCAATGACTATTCTACGTAAAGTGTAATGCTCTTGAGACACTCGGCTCAGTCTACCGCGCGTGTAAGTTCGGCGGTGTGGCCGCTTGACTGCAGGATCATGCGCTTGCCCTCTACGGTTACCCGCGGCGTCGCGGCGAGCAGGGCGCTGACGGCATTGCCCTGTTCCCATGAGGAACTAGGACAGACGGCTTCGGTCTGGTCGAAAGGCCCGGCGATCAGGCGTTCCGCCTCCATCCGCCAGGGTCCCTTGAGCCGGTTGCAGCCGACCTGCACCAGAAGGTGCTCGCCTTCGAACGCGACTTGAGCGCTAGCGTCCTCAGGGGCGCGACCGTCGATCGCGGCGAAGTGCCATTGGCTGCCCACCCAGTTTTCTCCCGCAGGACCGCGCTGGGTGAGGTGCCCCGCGTCGGAGCATCCAGCCAGCAGGAGCGGACAGAGAAGGAGGGCGAGTCGTCGCATCACCCATCGAGTCTTACGCCCGAGAGGTGAGGATGGGATGAACGCGGAGTTTCAGGAACTCCGCAGATGCGCGAGTGCCTCGTAGGCAAGAACCGCGCCCGCGACGGCGGCGTTTAGGCTGTCGGCGCGGCCCAGCATCGGCATGGTAACGCGCAGGTCGCAGGCTTGCTCGTAATCGGCCGGAAGCCCCTGCGATTCGTTGCCGACCATGAGGAAGCACGGCGCAGCATAAGGCGCCTGCCGATAGTCGGTCGGGTCGCGCAGCGAGGCCGCAACCAGTTGGCCGTCACCGCCGCGCAGCCAGTCCTGGAATTCCTCCCAGGGCGCGATGGCGATCTTCTGGGTAAAGATCGCGCCCATGCTGGCGCGTACCGCCTCGACCGAGAACGGATCGGCGCAATCGTCGATGAGGATGAGGCCGCCCGCACCCACGGCGTCGCCGGTGCGCAGCATGGTGCCGAGATTGCCCGGATCGCGCAGCGCCTGCGCCACCAGCCAGATCGGCGAACTGGCTCGGTCGAGGTTCGCGAGGCGCGTGTCGAATTCGGCGAAGACGCCCGCGACGGCCTGCGGATTATCCTTGCCGGTGACTTTGGCGAGGATTTCCACGTCCATCTCGACGATCTCTCCGCCCGCCGCCGCGACGGCGGTTTCGAGCGCATCGAGCAGCGGATGCGGATCGCGGCCGATGGCCATGACCAGCATCTCCGGCAGCACGCCGCATTCGCGCGCGTCGGTGAGCAGGCGCAGGCCTTCCGCCAGAAAGCGCTTCTCGCGCTTGCGGTGCTTCTTGTCGCGAAGCGAGCGCAGGAACTTGACGAGGGGATTGGAAAAGCCGGTGATCGTGCGGCGTTCGATGCCGCCCGGCGAATAGGGGGTGCTCACTCTTCGCCGAAGCCGTCGCGTACCAGACCCGCCAGAACCGCCAGCGCGGCGTCGGCGCCGTTGCCTGAACAGGCGATTTCGATGGTGTCGCCCTTGGCCGCACCGAGCATCATCAGGCCGAGGATCGAGCCGCCTTCAGCGGACATTCCGTCCTTGCTGACCGTCACCGAAACCCCGCCCGGCAGATCGGCGACGTGGCCGACGAACTTGGCGCTGGCGCGGGCATGGAGGCCGCGCTTGTTGACGATCAGCACCGAATCGCGACAGTCGATCATGCGTCCTGACCCAGATATTCGCTGGCGATCGTGATGTAGTTGCGGCCCGCATCCCGCGCGGCGGCGACCGCTTCGCGCACCGGCATGCAGCCGCGCGCCTTGGCGAGGCGGATCAGCATCGGCAGGTTGATCCCGGCGATCACTTCGACCTTGCCAGCCTGCATCAGCGAGATCGCGAGGTTGGAGGGCGTGCCGCCGAACAGGTCGGTGAGGACGATCACGCCTTCGCCGCTGTCCACCTTTTCAATGGCGTCGGCGATTTCGGAGCGGCGGCGTTCCATGTCGTCGTTCGGGCCGATACAGACGGTCTCGACATCGGCCTGATCGCCGACGACGTGTTCCATCGCGTGTACGAACTCCTCGGCGAGATTGCCGTGAGTAACCAGAATCATGCCGATCATGCCGGGAGTGCGCTCCGAAATTCCTGCAATCGCACCCGGTTCATGTCTCTATTTTCCACGCCGCAGACCCCCTTCGAGAAGATCCGCCGCCCGTGAGCCCAGGTTGCGGTGCAGCAATGTGGGCGAAAATCCCGATTGACGCAAGACCGCTGCGATCTGTTCTGCGGTGAATACCGAACGATGTTTCCCTCCGGTACAGCCGAAGGCGATGTGGACATAGGCTTTGCCCTGTGCCCGGTAGCGGGGAAGCAGCAGGAGGATGAGATCGCGGATGCGGGCGAAGGCCTCGTCCCAGGCCGGGTCCTTGCGGATATAGTCGCCTACAGGCGCGTCCTGCCCCGTCTGAGGGCGCAGTTCGGTGTCCCAGTGCGGGTTGTCGAGAAAGCGCATGTCGAAGACGAGGTCGGCGACTGGCGGCATCCCGCGAGAGAAACCGAAGCTGGAGACGGTGACGGTGAGTTCGTCGGCGGTGCTCTCGGCGAAACGCTCGCGAATCGACCGCTGCAGGTCGTTGGAGGTGAATTCGGTGGTCTCGATCAGCAGGTCCGCCCAGCGGCGCAGCGGCGCCAGCAGTTCGCGTTCCGCCCGGATGCCGGTGGAGACCGGCGCATCGGCGGCGAGGGCATGGCGGCGGCGCGTTTCGTTGTAGCGGCGTTCGAGTTCCTTGCTGGAGCAGTCGAGGAACATCGTGGTGATTTCGAGGTCGCGGCGTTCGCTGAGGCTTTTGACCTGCGCGATCACGCGCTCGGGATCGAAGCCCCGGGTACGCGAATCGAAACCGATGGCGAGCGGCGTGGGATCGCCTTCGGGGGCGCCGTCGATGAGCGCTTCGAGCATGCGGACCGGGAAATTGTCGACGATTTCCCAGCCAAGGTCTTCCAGCACGCGCAAGGCCGTCGTCTTGCCCGCACCCAGCATGCCCGTAACCAGCAGCAAGCGCTGCGGATTTCCCACTTTAGTCCCCATCGTCGCTATCTGCGCCTTGCCGCCGGGAAAGGGAAGGGGCCAAAAGGCCGTCCCCGCCGTGCGAGGGGCTTTATACAGGCAGCCCGTAGCGTTGCAGGGCAAGTTCCGCCTTGATCGCGAGCACCGCGTCGTGCGGTGCAAGGCGGATGAGGGGCGCCTCGACGCCGCTGATTGCGATGCTCTCAGCCTTTTCGATGTAGCGCGGTGCGGAGCCGTCGAGATGCAGGACGAGCGCGACCGCGACTTTCTCGGTGCAGTCGTGCGGGACCAGCCCGAGGTTGCGGACTTCCAGCAGGCCGCGTGTGTGGGGGTGGGGGCTGGCGAAGAGCCATCCGTCGCAAGCTTCGAGCATCACGGAGTCGTCACCGACCAGCATTGCGCCCCGGTCGATCAGGGCCAGCGCAAGGCTGGATTTTCCCGAGCCCGGAGCGCCTTCGATCAGGATGGCGCGGTTGCCGATGGCAACGCAGGTCGATTGGCGGGCTTCGGCGCTCATGCCTCGTTCTCCCAGCGCGGCAGGGAGATGACCAGCCGTGCGCCGGGCTGGCCGTCGGTGCGGTCGGTGGCGATCAGGCGGCCGAAGTGCGCTTCCACGATGGTGCGCGCGATGGCGAGGCCGAGGCCGCTGTGCGTGCCGAATTCCTCGCGGGAGGGGCGCAGCGAGTGGAAGCGTTCGAACACGCGCTCGCGCGATGCCTCGGGGATGCCGGGGCCGTGGTCGGCGACGGCGATCTTCACGCGGTTGTCGATGTGCGACAGGGTGATCTCGATCGGGCCGTCCGGGGGTGAGAACGACACGGCATTGTCGATGAGGTTCTGCAGGACGCGTTCGAGGCGCGGCGGGTCGCCGGGGACGGTCAGTTCGGCATCCTCGATCGTCACGGTGACCGGGCTGGAGCCGTTGACGCCGCGCTGGTCGCGCTCGGCGACGAGGTTCTGGACGAGGCGGCCCATGTCCAGCGGCTCGAACGTGGTGCGGCTGAGCTGGGCGTCGATGCGGCTTGCGTCTGCGATCTCGGTGACGAGAAAGTCGATCCGGCGCACGTCGTCCTCCGCGATGCCGAGGAGCTGGCGGCGCAAGTCGGGCTGGTCGACCCGGTCGAGCGTTTCCAGCGCGCTGCGCAGGGAGGTCAGGGGGTTCTTGAGCTCGTGGGCGACATCGGCGGCGAAGCTCTCGACCGCGTCGATTCGCTGGCGCAGGGCGCCGCTCATGTCGGAGATGGCGCGGGCGAGGAGGCCGATTTCGTCGCGACGGTCGGGGAGGCGCGGGACGATGACGCTGCGGTCGCGGCCGAGGCGCACGCGCACGGCGGCCCGCACCAGCTTGCGCAGCGGCTCGACGATGGTGCGGGCGAGGAACAGCGAGAGCAGGATCGAGACGCCCAGCGCGCCGCCGACGATGATGGCGAGGGTCTGGCGCGCCATGCGCACGTTCTCGGTGATGTCGCGGGCGTTGCGGGTCACCAGCAGCGCGGAACCGTCGGTGCCGACGGGGGTGGCGGCGATGATGACGGGGGTGCGGTCGGGCGCGGCCTTGTGGTTGATCCAGGTTTCCCGGCCGACCAAAGCTGCGCGGACTTCGGGCCAGCCGCGCGCGCTGGTGTCGCTCGGGTCGCGGTAATCGGCGATTTCCGGGGCGCCGAGGATGAAGTCCATCCCCCGGTCGAGCATCCGCGCGGCGTCCTGCAGCCAGGGTTCGGAGGCCGGATCGATCAGGCGATAGGAGGGCGGGGCCAGCGTGAAGCTGTCGCCTACGAGTTCGCCACGGCTGTCGAACAGGCGCAGGCGCAGATCCTGCTCCGTGCCGATGCGGGTGATCAGCGCGAGCCGACCGGCGGAACTTTCGTCGGCAAGCGCGTCGGCGGTGATCTCCGCCTCGGACTTGGCGAGCCGGTAGCGCTCGGCGAGCAGTTCGTTGCGATAGCTGTCGATATAGAACAGGCTGCCGGCCATCAGGGCCAGGGCGATGAAGTTGACCGCGAGGATGCGCGCGGTCAGCGATACGCGCCAAGACAGGAGCAATCGCACCGGACGTCGCCGGCGGGAGCGGGATCGCTCAGCCATCGGCGAAGGAGTAGCCGGCGCCGTAGAGCGTGTCGATCGCGCCGAATTCGGGATCCACGGCGCGGAACTTGCGGCGCAGGCGCTTGATGTGGCTGTCGATGGTCCGGTCGTCCACGTAGACGTCGTCGCTGTAGGCGGCGTCCATCAGCTGGTTGCGGCTTTTCACGACGCCCGGGCGCAGCGCCAGGGCTTCGAGGATCAGGAATTCGGTGACGGTGAGCGAGACGGGCTTGCCGTCCCAGGTGACCTGATGCCGCGCCGGATCGAGCGCAAGCCTGCCGCGCAAGACGGGGTCGGGCATGTCTGCCCCGGAGGCTTCCTCGGGCGGCGCCTTGGCCAGTTCGCTGCGGCGCAGGATGGCCCGGATGCGCGCGACGAGCAGGCGCTGGCTGAAGGGCTTGGCGATGTAGTCGTCGGCGCCCATCGCAAGGCCCAGCGCCTCGTCCGGCTCTTCGTCCTTGGACGTCAGGAAGATCACCGGAAGCGACGACTGCGCGCGTAGCACCTTGAGCAATTCGAGGCCGTCCATGCGCGGCATCTTCACGTCGAAGATCGCCAGGTCGGGCGGGTTCTCGAGGAGAGCCTTCAGCGCCGTTTCGCCGTCCGCGTAGACGCGCGTGGCGAAACCTTCGGCATGAAGGCTGATCGACAAGGTGGTGAGGATGTTGCGGTCGTCATCGACGAGCGCGATCGTCTGCTGGCGCGGCGTGACGGCAGGAGCCACGGGCGGCAGGAGCGGCGTATCGTCGGCAGGAGCATTCAAAGGATCTGCCATGGGCGCGGCGACGGTGCTTTCTGCTGCATGGGCGAGCCTGACTAGCGGCTCTGTCTGCGCATGGCAAATTCTCGCGGTGCGGGGACTAAATGTCAGGTCCAACAACCCTTGATGGTTTCAATTGAAGTCAATTTGACGGAAAAGAGACTGCCGCTTAGTCGGCGGCACGATTCTTGCGCAGGAATCGACTTAGCGTCAGCGGGAATACCCGTAGCGACGCCATCTTTTGGAGGAGATGACATTGACCACCCTTAACCATCCGCTCTCGAAACAGGGCATAGAGACGAAGGCCCAGATCTTCGCGAACCTCGGTACGGCCCCTCTGGTCGAGCATGCGGTGAAGAACGGGGAGGGCGTGCTTTCGGCCGATGGTCCCTTCGTCGTCGCCACGGGCAAGCACACCGGCCGCTCGGCGAAGGACAAGTTCATCGTCAAGGACGCCGAGACGGAAGGCACCGTATGGTGGGGCAAGACCAACGTGCCGATGACGCCGGAGCACTTCGCGGCGCTCAAGGAGGATTTCCTCGCGGCGCTGGGTGAGAAGGACACGCTCTACGTCGCCGACCTGTTCGGCGGTTCGCAGCCGGAACACCGCGTCAACGTGCGCGTGATCAACGAGTTCGCGTGGCACAACCTGTTCATCCGCACCCTGCTGGTGCGTCCGACCGCGACCGAGCTGGAGGGCTTCGCGCCGGAATACACCATCATCGACCTGCCGAGCTTCCGCGCCGATCCCGCGCGCCACGGCTCGCGTTCGGAAACGGTGATCGCGGTGAACTTCACCGAGAAGCTGATCCTGATCGGCGGCACCGCCTATGCGGGCGAGATGAAGAAGTCGGTCTTCGGCATCCTCAACTACCTGCTGCCGGTGAAGGGCGTGATGCCGATGCACTGCTCGGCCAACATCGGCCCGGACGGCGATACGGCGGTGTTCTTCGGGCTTTCGGGCACCGGCAAGACCACGCTTTCGGCCGACGCCTCGCGCACGCTGATCGGCGATGACGAGCATGGCTGGTCGGACACCGCCGTGTTCAACTTCGAGGGTGGCTGCTACGCCAAGATGATCCGCCTGTCCGAAGAGGCCGAGCCGGAAATCTACGCCACCACCCGCCGCTTCGGCACGGTGCTGGAGAACGTCGTGATCGACCCGGTGACCCGCAAGATCGACCTCGACGACAACTCGTTGGCGGAGAACAGCCGCGGTTCCTATCCGATCGACTTCATTCCGAACTGCTCGGAGAAGAACCTCGGGCCGGTGCCGCAGAACCTGATCTTCCTCACGGCCGACGCTTACGGCGTGCTGCCTCCGATCGCGCGGCTGACGCCCGATCAGGCGATGTATCACTTCCTCTCGGGCTACACCGCGCGCGTCGCGGGCACCGAAATCGGCGTGACCGAGCCGGAAGCGACGTTCTCGACGTGCTTCGGCGCGCCGTTCATGCCGCGTCATCCCTCGGTCTACGGCAATCTCCTCAAGGAGCGCATCGCCAAGGGCGGCGTGAAGTGCTGGCTGGTGAATACCGGCTGGTCGGGCGGCAAGGCGACCATGGAAGGCATCAAGCGCATGCCGATCAAGGCGACCCGCGCGCTGCTCAATGCCGCGCTCGACGGCAGCCTGAACGATGCCGAGTTCCGGGAAGATCCGAACTTCGGCTTCGAGGTTCCGGTGGCGGTGCCGGGCGTCGATACCAAGCTGCTCGACCCGCGCGGTGCGTGGGCTGACGGCGCGGAGTACGACAAGACCGCGCAGACGCTGGTGAAGCAGTTCATCGACAACTTCGAGCAGTTCGAAGAGCACGTCGACGAGGGCGTGCGCAAGGCGGCTCCCGTCGCAGCCTGAGGCTGGCTCGACAGTATGAAGAAAACCCCCGGGATTGCGATCCCGGGGGTTTTGAAAATAACGATGACGAGTGCAGGCTTTGGGGTTAGGGCCCCTAGGGCTGCACGGTTTCCGGGACGATGAGCGGCGCTGCAGTTTCCGGCGTGCTCGTCTTCGGGGCGACGGCTTCCGGCGTCGTTGCCTCCGGAACGGTGCTCTCGGCCGCCGGCGCTTGCGGGGCCACTGCCTTCGAAGGCTTCGCCTTGCCCCCTGCCGTCTTCATGCCCGGGCCGTAGACCGGCACGACGTCCGGCGTGACCCGCCCGTGCAGCGCGTCGATCTCGGCCTTGCGTTGGCGCAGGTAAAGTTCACGGTATGTCGTGTAAGGGTCGTCTTCCTTACGGATGCTGTTGATTTCCTCATCGAAGGCAGCGCGTTCGCCTAGTTGGTCGAGGATGACCGAAGGGGTCGCCACCACCGCCTTGTTGAAAGGACTACCCACCACCACGGGCAGGAATGCCTTGTCCACGGTATCGCCTATCACGTCGCGCAGCGTGGTCGGGCCGATGATCGGCAGATAGAAGAACGGCCCCGGGCCGATCCCGTAATACCCGAGGAGATCGGCGAATCCGTTGGGGCGGTAAGGCAGATTGAACGGCTTGCGCTTGGCCATGTCGACGAGGCCTGCCACGCCGATCGTGCTGTTGATCGCGAAGCGGCCCGCCGTTTCCGCGGCTTTCCCGGGTTTGAGCTCCAGCAGATACGCGATGAACACCACCGGTTCGCCGAGATTCGAGAAGAAATTGCGCAGGCCCTGCCGCACGGGCTTGGGGAGCCCCTTGTTGTAGGCCTTGGCGACGGGTTCGATCACGGCCGCATCGACGGCCTGAGTCACCGCGAACGACTGGATGTTGATCTTTTCCAGGGGATCGCCGGGAGGCGCCCGTCTGCGGCGGGTGACGACGATGTCCGGTCCGGTATCGGTGCCAACGGCGTCCGGGACGGTCGGTGCCACGGCGGGAGGCACGATGATCGGCGCATCGCCGGGTATCGCGATGGTGCCGCTAGTCGCAGGCGGCGATATCGGCACATCGGTCGGGACACCTTGTACCGGCACAACCGTTGGCGGGACGGTGTCGGCGGCCGGCATAGCGCTGTCGGACGTTGTGGCGGGCTGCGATACGGGAACCGGCCCCCCGCCCGTCGGAACACCGGCTTCGGGGGCGACGGCACTTATCATCACCGCGACAGCGGCGGCAGTGAGGCTCATGAACTAGTCCTTGCCAGCAGACACTACGAGGGTGCCTGCGTCATCAATCTACACCACGCCTCAGGCAGCCCCAACCATACTCAAGGTGTATTCGAGCGCTAGGGTGCATCGGGCTATACGTCAATCGCACACCCGGCGCCTCGTCCAACGGATCAGGCAACCGGGCGTCAGGGTGAAGACGCTTTCAAGGCTTTCTTTCCGCACCTCTTCGCCTCATATTTCTATCGTCCATCATTGGAGTGAGACACATGGGACTTTTCGACGGCATTCTCGGTCAGGTCAGCGAACACGCGGACGTGACCAATCTCGCGACGAAGCTGGGGCTCGATCCGGCCGTGGCGGAAAAGGCGATTGCCGCACTCGGCATCGCGCACCAGCAGGACGGTGACACCGCGCAGCTGGCGGCGGAGCGCAGCGGCCTCGACGTGGGCACGATCCAGCAGCTGATCAGCCAGATCGGCGGCGAGGGTTCGCTGACCCAGTTCGCCAGCGCCATCGCCTCCGACCCCGGCAAGGCGGCCAGCTTCTTCGACAAGGACGGCGACGGCAGCGTCATGGACGACCTCGCCGGCATGGCGAAGGGCCTGTTCGGCAAGTCGTGAACCTATCTGCCCTCCCGGATTCCGTCCGGGAGGGCAGCGTACCTACTACTTCTTCTTCGTAGCGATATATTCGCTGACGTTCTGCGCCAGCACGTCGAGCGGCACGTTGCCACCGTCCACGATCGTCTGGTCGTAGTCGCGCAGATCATAGGCCGAGCCCAGCGCATCCTGCGCGCGCTTGCGCTGCGCCACGATCTGCGAGTGGCCCATCTTGTAGCCGCAGGCCTGACCCGGCCATGAGCAGTAGCGGTCCACCTCGTTCACCACTTCCTCGCGCTTGTTGCCGTTCTTCTCCATGAAGAAGCGCACCGCCTCCTCGCGCGTCCAGCCCTTGGCGTGAAGGCCGGTGTCCACCACCATGCGACAGGCGCGGAACGCCAGTGACTGCAGGTAGCCCAGCCGTCCGACCGGATCGTCGTCATAGGCGCCGAGTTCGTCGGCCAACTGCTCGCCGTAGAGCGCCCAGCCTTCGGAATAGGCGTTGAACGCCAGGATCGAGCGGATCAGCGGCAGGCGGTTGGCATATTCGCCCTGCCAGACGTGGCCGGGGATCGCCTCGTGGTGGACGAGGGTGGGCAGGTCGTACTTGCGGTGCAGGTCGGTGCTGCGCAAGTTGATCCACATCTTGCCGGGTACGGTGCCGTCCTTGGAGCCCGCGCCGCCATAAGCCGTTGGCGCGCCGGGCTCTTCGGAGAGCGGCAGGCGGCGGACCTCGACATTGCCGGGCACGAGTTCGCGGAAGGCGCGCGGCATCTGCGCGCGTATCCAGTCGACGCGCTTCTGGATGAACGCGAGGATCTCGGCGCGCCCCGGGTCGCCCTCGGCGAACAGGAAGCGCTTGTCCTCGCCCAGCGCGGTCATCCGGGCGCCGACGGTGCCGGTGGTATAGCCGAGCGACTTCAGGATAGGGTCCATCCGGGCATGCAACTCGGCGAGTTCCTGCAGGCCGCGCTGGTGGACGTCCTCGGGCGGCACGCGGGTCGTGGTGCTGGCGCGCAGTGCCCAGGCGTAATATTCGGAGCCTTGCGGCCTTTCGCGCATGCCGGGATCGCTCTTCGCGAGCCCGCGCTGGCGCTGGAGTTCGGCAAGCTGGCGCTCCAGCGCAGGCATGACGTCGGCGGCGATGATGCGGCGGGCGTCGGTGGCCCAAGTGCCGCTCATCTTGCCCGTACGCCCGGCGATCGAGGCGGCGAGGCTGCCGCCGTCCTTGCGCGCGTCGGCGATCGTGCTGGTCATCTGCGCGATGGCGCGGTCGAGCAGGAAGTCTGGCGGCACCAGGCCTTTGGCGGCGGCATCGATGATCCGGCCGCGCTCGCCGTCGAGCTGGTCGTCCAGTTGCGACAGGCGCGCGATCCACGCATCGGCGTCGGCAGGCGTGTTGACGGGATGGTCGGCATCGAGGAAGCGCGGGGCATCGAGATAGGCGCCGACGTTCTGGATGACGACGTAAGGCGTATTGCGCCAGCCGCCCACCGCGACGTCGCCATAAGGCAGCGCGAAACCCTCCAGCGCGGTGGCGAAGGCGCTTTTCACTACGGCGATGCTGGTGCGCGTGGAGTGGTCGAGCCCCTTGGCGTTGAACGCCTCGATCCGGGCGAGGCCCTTGCGCAAGGTGGCGGCATAGGCATCGCGCCCGGCCTGCGAGCGGTCCTCCATGCGCGAACGCAAGGCGTGGTGAGCGCCGGTATCGACTCCGAGCCCGGTGGCGCTTTCGGGCACGTGGTCGAGGAGGCTCCAGGCGATCTCGTCAAGCAGCGCGGCGGCATCGGGCCGCGCGGGAGAAGTCGCGAAAGCGCGGGCCGGCAGGGCGGCGGCGGCGGTTCCGGCCGCGAGCAGGTGGATCGCGCTACGGCGGGAAATCGAATGGGAGGTGTGGCTCATGCCCGGACGATGGCGAGGCGGTTCGCGGGTGTCAAACCGCTGGATGGGGTGGGGTGTCCTGCTTTCAGAGCACACCGCTCATGCTGAGCTTGTCGAAGCACCGGGCCATGCGCCCAGCCTATGGGCCTTCGACAAGCTCAGGCTGAGCGGGGATGGAGAAGCTGAAGTACGAGACGGTTCGCCTTCCCGCGATCTTGCTCTAGGACAGCGCCATGGACATCGCTCTCTCGCTTCTCGTGCTCACCGTCATCGCGCTCGTGCTGGGAGCGATCGCGCTGCTGCGGCGCGGCGGCTACCGCAAGCAGGCGGTGCTGATGCTGGTGCTGGCAGGGGTGATGATCGTCAACATCGCGATCTGGACGCTACCGGGCCGCGATGGCCGGTCGCTGTCGAGCGAGGCGAAAAAGGAACAGGCGCCGGAGTGATGCTCCGACGCCTGCGATGAATTTTCCTGACCTGACGGATTACTTGATCGGGCAATCCGGCGCGAGGCGCATGTCGAGGTAGTTGTCGACCGAGCGCATCAGTTCGGGCGTCTCGTGCTCGAAGAAGTGGTTCGCGCGCGGGATTTCGTCGTGATGGATGGTGATGTGCTTCTGCGTGCGCAGCTTGTCGACCAGCTTCTGCACCGCGTTCGGCGTGACGACCGTATCGCCGGTGCCCTGGATGATGATGCCCGAAGCCGGGCAGGGCGCGAGGAACGAGAAGTCGTACATGTTGGCCGGCGGCGCCACCGAGATGAAGCCGCGAATCTCCGGACGGCGCATCAGCAACTGCATGCCGATCAGCGCGCCGAACGAATAGCCCGCGATCCAGGTGGTCGAAGCCTCGGGATGGATCGACTGCACCCAGTCGAGCGCCGCCGCCGCATCGGACAGTTCGCCGATGCCGTTGTCGAAGCTGCCCTGGCTGCGGCCGACGCCGCGGAAGTTGAAGCGCAGCGTCGCGAAACCGCGCGCCACGAAGGTCTTGTACATGTGCTGGGTGATGCGGTCGTTCATCGTGCCGCCCGCCTGCGGGTGCGGGTGGAGGATCATCGCCACCGGCGCGCGCGGGCGCGTTGCGGGCTGGAAACGACCTTCGAGACGACCTTCGGGACCGGGGAAGATGACTGCGGGCATAGGTGTTTGCGGCCTGACTTGTTGAAACTCCCGCGAGTCGCTGTGCAGCGATCCGTCGCGGGAGTGGAAAAGAGGAAGGTTGGCTATATAGAAATATTCGTCCCAAAAACAACTTCGCAAGCAATGTCTCAGGCAATGGCCCTCCCGAACATCTATCTCGACCACGCGGCGACCACGCCGATGATGCCCTGTGCACGCGACGCCTGGCTGGAGGGAGCGGCGATCTGGGCCAATCCGTCGAGCCCCCACGCGGCCGGTCGCGGTGCCCGCGCGGCGCTGGAGGATGCCCGCGCGCGGGTTAAGGCGGCGCTGGACTGGCAGGGCGAGGTGATCTTCACTTCGGGTGCCAGCGAGGCGCTGGCGCTGGGTCTCGGCCGGGCCAAGGCGGAGCGGCGTCTGGTCTCGGCGGTGGAGCATGATGCGGTATTCCGCGCGGCGCCGGATGCGCAGGTCATTCCCGTCCGCGAGGGCGAGGTGGATCGCGAGGCGCTTGCCGCTGCGCTTGCCGGGGCTGGACGGGCGGTGGTCGCGGTTCAATCGGTCAATTCCGAGACGGGGACGGCGCTGCTGTCCTATGCGGACAATCTATTGGCGGAGCAGGTGCGTGAGAGTGGCGGCCTGTTCCTTGCCGATTGCTCGCAGTCGGCGGGGAAGTCCGCTTTGCCCGATGCCGACATGGTGGTGCTTTCGGCGCACAAGCTGGGCGGCCCGATCGGCATTGGGGCGCTGCTGGTGCGCGACTTCGCGATGATCGAGCCCAGCGGCGGTCAGGAGCGCGGCTACCGCGCGGGGACTGAGAACCTGCCGGGCGCGCTGGGTTTCGCGGCGGCGCTGGAGGCGGGCGGCGTCGAAAGCTGGGCCACCAGCGCGGAGCAGCGCTTTGATTTCAGGAACCGACTGTCCGAACATGGGGAAGTAATCCAGCCCGGCGTGCAATGCTGGCACATCTTCGCCGTTGCCGCGCCTAAGATTTCTGCGACGGCAATGCTGATCCGCATGGATGCCAAGGGTTTCGCGATCTCGGCCGGAAGCGCCTGTTCGTCGGGCACGCTCAAGCAGAGTCGGGTGCTGCAGGGCTTCGGTATCGATCCCGATACGGCAAAGCGCACGGTCCGCATCTCGCTGGGCTGGAGCACGACGCCCGACGAACTGGACGCCTTCGCACAGGCCTGGGCCGAGGTGAACGCATGATCTACCTCGATTATCAGGCGACCACGCCGCTCGCCCCCGAAGCGCGCGAGGCGATGCTGCCCTGGCTGGCCGGGCCGGAGTGGGAGCGCGGCGCGGGAGGTTTCGCCAACCCGCATAGCCCTCATCGCCCGGGCCGGGCTGCTGCCGCCGCCGTCGAGGTGGCCCGCGCGCAAGTCGCCGCGCTGATGCCGCCGGGCGGCAGGGTGATCTTCACCTCGGGGGCGACCGAGGCGATCAACCTTGCAATCCTCGGCAGCGGTGCAAGCCGCCTCGCGGTCTCGGCGATCGAGCATGCGGCGGTGCTCGATACCGCGCGCAGCGTCGATGCCGACCTGACCGTGCTGCCGGTCGATAGCGAGGGTCTCGTCGACGGCGAGGTGCCTATGGGAAATGCCGATCTCGTCGCGGTTATGCAGGTCAACAACGAGATCGGAACCGTCCAGCCGGTCGACCGTCTCGCCGAGCGGGCGCAGGCTGCCGGTGCGCTGTTCCTGTGCGACGCGGTGCAGGGCGTTGGCAAGGTCAGGGTGCCGCTGGGTGCCGCTATGGTAGCGTTGAGTGCCCATAAATTCCACGGTCCGAAGGGCATCGGCGCGCTGTGGCTGCGTGATGGGCTCGACCTCAAACCACTGATCCGCGGCGGCGCGCAGGAGCAGGGACTGCGCTCGGGAACGCTGAGCCCGATGCTCTGCGCAGGCTTCGGCGCGGCCGCGAAGCTGGCGAAAGAACGCATGGAGGAGGATGCCGTTCACGTTGCCGGTCTGTGGGAGCGGGCGAGGGAAATTCTTTCACGCTGGACACTTAACGGATCGGCGACGCAGCGCTGGCACGGCAATCTCAACGTGCGCCTCGACGGACTGGACGTCGCGCGGCTGATGTCGGACCTGCGCGACCTCGCCTTTTCGGCAGGATCGGCCTGCGCCAGCGGATCGGGTAGACCGAGCCACGTGCTGCAGGCACTGGGTCTTTCGGATAGGGATGCCAAAAGCTCTATCCGTCTGGGATTCGGGCGATATAGTGAACTAAGGGAAATTGAGGATGCCTGCGCCAGAATAGAAGCCGCTGCGGCGGCGCAGGGAGTATAACTTGGTTGATGTCCTGTTTGTGAATATCGACGGATCGCGGGTTTCGGCGCAGGCCGAGCCGGGATCGCGCCTGCTGGAAGTGGCTCAGAACGCCGGGATGCCGCTCGAAGGAACGTGCGAGGGCCAGATGGCCTGCTCGACCTGCCACGTGATCATTTCGCCCGACTGGTTCGATAAGCTGGTCCCGGCTTCGGACGACGAGGAGGACATGCTCGACCTCGCCGCCGGGGTGACGCGCACCAGCCGGCTCTCCTGCCAGATCCAGCTGACGGATGCGCTGGACGGGATCGCGGTGCGCATCCCCGGCGTCGTCAGGGACATGCAGATCGGCTGACCCTCATCAATCGGCCGAAGAGCGCCCCCGCCAGCGCAGCACCGCCCAGCGAATGGCGAGGCCGACGAGGCCCAGCGGAATCGCAACTGCGCCCAGCATGATCAGCATGGCGACGATCGTGCCCAGTACCGAACCGACGCTGCCCAGCGCTCCCCGGATCGGCGCGAGGAAGCCGCCACTAGCGGGCGATCCCGCTTCGTAAGTCAGGTTCACGCGGCTGAAGTTCACGCGGTTCTGCATTTCCGCCAGCCAGCTGCGCGCCTGATCGATTTCCTCGTTCACTTGCGCGACGCCGCGCTCGGCCTCGACCAGTTCGGCGACGGTGCCCTTGCGCATGGCGAGCACTTCCATCAGCCGGTCGCGCAGCACCGTGCGGGCGCGAAGCCGCGCTTCGGTATCGACCATCTGCTTCGACAAGTCCTCGCCCGAGATGCCGCCGGACACCTGGGAGCCACCGGCGCTCCCCGCGACCCGGCCGAGTTCCGCCCCGAAAGCGCGTGCACGCGGTGCGGCGACTGCCAGCGACAGCGAGCCTGAAGCGTAGTTCCCCTCTGCGCTACCCTGTTTCATGTCGAGGATCTGGCACTGCGTCGGTCCCATTCGCTCGCACATGTCGGCCTGCTTGCGCTGGACTTCGGCGATGCGGTCGGCCGGCAGGCGATATCCGTATTCGTAGATATAGGCGATGCGAGGGGCGTTGGGTGCGCTGACGGAGATCGCTTCGGACTTCTTGCCCTCCGCGCTCTGTCCGGCCGTCGGCGGCTCCTCGCGGATGTCCACGGTGGTCGCCTGCTGTTCGGAAGCAGGCTCGCTGCCGCAGCCGGAAATCGCGGTGGCGAGAAGGATCGGCAGCAGCAGCGAACGGCGCATCTTCATCCTCTTGAAACTCCCGCGATTCGCGTTCGAAGCTATCTCAGTCGCAAGTTCTGGAAAACGGCCGAAATCGGCTTTGGCCCCGGGCAGGGCGCTGCTAGTGTCCCGCCACCATGGTGACCACGACAGACGACGAATCCGATCCCTTCGACGCCATCGTCGATGCGCCCTTCGATGCGGCGCTGTCCGAGCGCTATCTCGTATATGCGCTGTCCACCATCACCGCGCGCTCTCTGCCGGACCTTCGGGATGGCTTGAAGCCGGTCCACCGCCGCCTGCTCTGGGCGATGCGGCAGCTCAAGCTGGACCCGGCCAGCGCCTACAAGAAGTCCGCCCGCGTCGTCGGCGACGTCATCGGTAAGTACCACCCGCATGGCGACGCCTCGGTCTACGACGCGATGGTGCGTCTCGCGCAGGATTTCTCCCTGCGCTATCCGCTGGTGCAGGGCCAGGGCAACTTCGGCAACATCGACGGCGATAATGCGGCGGCCTACCGCTACACCGAAGCGCGCCTGACCAAGACGGCGATCCAGCTCATGGCCGGGCTGGACGAGGGCACCGTCGATTTCATCCCGACCTACAATGGCGAGGAAAGCGAGCCGGACATCTTCCCCGGCATTTTCCCGAACCTGCTGGCGAATGGCGCGACCGGCATCGCGGTGGGCATGGCGACGTCGATCCCCAGCCACAACGTCGCCGAGATCATCGACGCCACGCTGCTGCTGATCGACAATCCCCATGCCGAGCATGCGCAGTTGATGGAGGTCTTCAAAGGCCCCGACTTTGCGACCGGCGGCCTCGTTGTCGACAGCCCCGAGGCGATCAGCCATGCTTACGAGACCGGCAAGGGCGGTTTTCGCGTGCGGGCGCGTTTCTCGACCGGACGCGGTGCGGACGGAGCGTGGGAAGAGACCGGCATCGAAAAGCTGGGCTCGGGCCAGTGGCAACTGGTGGTCACCGAAATTCCCTACATGCTGCCGAAGGGCAAGCTGATCGAGCAGATCGCCGCACTGATCGGCGACCGCAAGCTGCCTATCCTGGAGGACATCCGCGACGAGAGTGACGAGGAAATCCGTCTCGTCCTGGTGCCGAAGAGCCGCAACGTCGATCCGGAACTGCTGAAGGAAAGCCTTTACAAGCTGACCGACCTCGAAAGCCGGTTCAGTCTCAACCTCAACGTGCTCGATTCTCACCGTACGCCGGGGGTTCTGGGTCTCAAGCTGCTGCTGTCGGAGTGGGTCTATAGCCAGATCGACATCCTGCTGCGCCGCACCCGGCACCGACTGGAGAAGATCGCCTCGCGCCTCGAACTGGTCGCGGGCTACATCATCGCCTACCTCAACCTCGACCGGATCATCGAGATCATCCGCACCGAGGACGAGCCCAAGCCGGTGATGATCGCAGAGTTCGAACTGACGGACCGCCAGGCCGAAGCCATCCTCAACATGCGCCTGCGCTCCTTGCGCAAGCTGGAAGAGATGGAACTGCGCAAGGAGCACGAGGAACTGCTGAAGGAGCAGGACGACCTCAACAAGCTGCTCGAAAGCCCGGCTCGCCAGCGCACCCGCATCAAGCGCGATCTGACGAACCTGCGCAAGGACTATGCCGAGGACACCGCGCTCGGCCGCCGCCGCACCACGATCGCGCAGGCGACCAAGACCGTCGAGTTCTCCATGGATGCGATGATCGAGAAGGAGCCGGTGACGGTGATCCTCTCCGCGCGTGGCTGGATCAGGGCGGCCAGGGGGCATGTGGCTCTGGATGGCGACTTCAAGTTCAAGGAAGGTGACGGCCCGGCCTTCGCGTTCCATGCGCAGACCACCGACAAGATCCTAATCGCGCTGGACAACGGGCGGTTCTACACGCTTGGCGCTGACAAGCTGCCCGGAGCGCGCGGTTTCGGCGAGCCGATCCGCACGATGGTCGATATCGATGCCGAGGCGCATATCATCGAGGCGATCGTCTACAAGCCGAAGGCGCAACTGCTGCTGGCTTCCAACATCGGGCGCGGCTTCGCGGCGGAGATGGACGAACTGCTCGCCGAAACCCGCAAGGGCCGGGCGGTCATGTCCACCAAGCCCGGCGTCACGCTGACGACGGTGCGCGAGATCCCGGCCGAGCACGATCACGTCGCGGTGGTCGGCGACAACCGCAAGCTGGTGATCTTCAGCCTCGAGGAACTGCCGGTCATGGCCAAGGGGCAGGGGGTCACGCTCCAGCGCTACCGCGATGGCGGCATGGCCGATGTGACGACGCTCAGGCTGGAGGACGGCCTCTCGTGGACCATGGGCGGCGAGAGCGGCCGCACGCGAACCGAGAAGGACATGGCGCTGTGGAAGGTTGCGCGCGGTGCGGCCGGGCGCTTGCCGCCGAACGGGTTCCCGCGGGACAACAAGTTCCAAGGGTAGTGTAATGCTGCCGGGGCGTCGACAAGCTCAGCCTGAGCGGGATTCATAGCCCAATCTATCAAAACCGCTCAGGCTGAGCTTGTCGAAGCCCCGGGAGGCGTGCGCAAATCAGTTCTGCTGCACATCCTGTGGATGATGCGGCACCAGGATCAGCGTCTTGCCCTCGACGCGCCAGCTGGCGAGCCGCGACAGCAGGTTCATGCCGATGACATTGGCGTCGCCGAGCCCCGGCGCCACCACCGCGTCGATCTCGCGCGCGACGACGCTGCCCATGCGCAGTTCGTCGATCACCGCCAGCTGGGCCTCCACTGTTCCGTTAGCCGTGCGCATCAGCACCGAGCGGTTGAGCGGATTGGCCTTGAGTCTCGCCTCCTGCGCCGTAGCGGGCGAGATCGCCGTCAGCGTCGCGCCGGTATCGACGAGGAAATCGCGCTTCACGCCGTTGACCGTGGCGCTGATCCAGAAGTGCCCGTCCGGCTGCATCGGCACCCGCGTCTCGCCGCCCGCGACGCTCTGACGCTCGATGCCGAACTGAGGCAGGGCGAAATCGGTGCCGGTGGTCAGGCGCGTGACTTGCGCGATCGTCAACAGCATCGCGGCGAGCAGACCAAGGTTACCCACCCCCCGCAGCAAACTGCCGAGGAGTGGTAGCGGCCGACGCAGCATTCCGCCGATCACGCTCGCGACGATGCCCGCGAAGGCAAGCGCCAGCAACGGCTGCCCGGCAAGGAAGTTCAGGATGTCGGCAAGGTCCATGGTCGATGGGTCTATCATACTGCAGCTTTCGCGGCGCTGACTGCGTCGTCCGGGCCTAGTGCCTCTTTAGGCGAGGGCGGGCGGCAAGCAAGGCGCGCGAGGCGACGTAAGTTGGGCCCGGATCAGGTCCGGGGCGATGGGGTTTTCGGCGTCAGAATGAGGCGGTTGCCCTCAACCCGCCAGGCTGCCAGCTGCGAAAGTAAGTTCATGCCGATGACGTTGGTATCGACCTCGGTGTCGGGGCCGATGGCGACAGTCAGGGCATTCGCCTCGATCCCGCCGAAGCCCAGCGAATCCGCCGTGCCGCGCCGAGCGACGATCGAGCCGTTGGCGGTCTCCAGGATCATGCCGCGATCCTCCGGATCGGGCTGGATGCCGACCCTTTGCGCTACACGCTGCGAGACGCCCGTATACGTAGCCCCGGTGTCGATCAGGAATTCGACCGGCTCGCCGTTCAGTTGCGCCTCGACCCAGAAATGCCCGTCTGCGCGCATGGCGACGACGGTTTCCTTGCCGACGATCTCTGCCGGGCGGGTGGCGTCGAGCCAGAGCGCCGCCTCTGACCGGCCGTTGTGGCCAGCCAGTTCCGCTACCGTGAGCAGCAGCGCGGCGATCAGGCCGAGGTAGGCGCAGTTGCGCATAATCCGCCCCAGCCGGGGGTTCCCCGCGGCAATCATACCGGCAGCGACCGCGAGCAGGATCGCCGCGATCGTCAGCGACAGCAGCGGCTGCCCGATCAGGAAGCCGGTCAGCTCGTCGAGATTCACGCCAGCGGTTCCTCCGCCAGAACCTCGTCGAGCAGGACATCGACGCGCTCGCCTTGTGGGAAGCCTTCGGCGATCCAGCGGTCTTCGACCCGGCGTAGAATACGCGCCACATCAGGCCCTGCGCCTACCCCGCGTGCGACGATCTGTCCGCCCTTGAGCGGCATCGTCGGTATTTCCCAGCCTGCGAGTGTCGAGACGTCCGCGCCTGCGATCAGCAGTCGATCCAGCGCGCGATCCCGTCCGAGACGATAGGCGAGCGCACGCGGCTCTCCGGGCGATCCCTCACGAGCGGCGGCGAGGGCGAGGCGCTTCTTCTGTGCTGCGGAAAGGCGGAATCGCGCGGCGACCTGCTCGGCCAGTGTGGGTTGCGGCGGCAGCAGCGCTGCCAGTCGGCGGATCGCCTCGGGCGCGATGCCTTGCATGCGCTCGGCCGCGACGAGCACGGCGAGGGCGTCCGGATCGGCTTCCGGCAAGATGACCTCAAGTACACCGAGTTCGCGCATCCGCTGTACCGTCGGCGCCGGATCGGGAAGGCCGAGCAGGTTCATCGTCTCCATGCCCACCCGCTCGCGCGAGAGGCCCTTGAGCGTCGCAGCCAGTTCCGAGCAGGCGGCTTCCGCTTCGGTATCCGCAGGCGAGGAGCCGAAGCGGGCCTGGAAGCGGAAGTAGCGCAGGATGCGCAAGTGATCCTCGCGGATGCGCTGGCGGGCATCGCCGATGAAGCGCACGTGGCGGGCAGAGAGGTCGGCGAGGCCGTCGAACCAGTCGTGGATTTCGCCGCCTTGCGGATCGGCGTAAAGTGCATTGATCGTGAAGTCGCGCCGCGCCGCATCTTCGCGCCAGTCTTCGGCGAAGGCCACGGTGGCGCGGCGGCCATCGGTCGAGACATCGTGGCGCAGCGTGGTGATCTCCACCGGGCCGTGGGGAAGCACGGCGGTCACCGTGCCGTGTTCGATGCCGGTGGGGACATTGCGGATGCCGGCGGCATCGAGGCGCTCGATCACCGCCTCTGGCAGAAGCACCGTGGCCATGTCGATGTCCTTGACCGGCAGGTCCAGCAGCGTGTCGCGCACCGCGCCCCCGACGTAGCGGGCATTGCCCTCGCCCAGCGCGGCGACGAGACCGAGGAGGTCTTCGCGGTGCATCCACGGCGCATTCAGGGTTTCAGGCATTCGAGGATCTTTCGAGCCAGTTCAGGCGACCGGCAAGGTTGTGGAGGATAGCCCCGGTGACACCCCAGATGACGTGGTCCTGGCGGGTGTCGTTCCAGACGATCTCGATGAAACTGTGGCGACGCCCCTCGAACTCTACATTGCGGGTCGCCTGGTTGGCGGGATCGAGCACGAAATCGACCGGAACCTCGAACCACTGCGCGACTTCGGCGGGGTTGGGCCGGATTTCGAGATCGGGGGGGACGATCCCGACGACCGGCGTGATCTCGTAGCCGCTGCCGGTGCGGTAGACGTCGCTGGTGCCGATGACGCGGACGTCGCCGGTGCGGATGCCGAGTTCCTCGTTCGCTTCACGAAGGGCTGCCTCGACGGCATCTTCGCCGGGGTCGATGCGGCCGCCGGGAAAGGCGATCTGGCCCGGGTGCGCGCGCATGTTCGAAGGCCGATGGAGCAGCAGTATACCGGGACGCTCGCGCTCGGTTATGGCGATAAGCACGGCGGCGGGGGTGAACCGCGCAATGTCGTGGATGCGCGGATCGCTCCACAGGCGCGGCGGCGCGTCGGCGTGGCCCGCCTCGAGGCGGCGAGAAACCTTATCGTACAATGCGCTCATGCGGGGACCAGCGCGAAGCGGGCGCCGTTGCTCGTCACCGACAGATCGTCGCTTTCCAGCGCGATCTCCGCCAGTTGCGCGTAAGTGCTGCGATTGAGCCTCGCACGCGTGCCATGGCGGACCGCGACGTACAGCGCGGGTGTCTCGGTATCGCCCTCCGCCGTGATCGGGTGGTCCGGCCCTGCAATGACGAGGTCGTCGGTGTTCAGGCGGAAGGCGAGGGTGCCCCCCTCGCGCTTGACGTCGATCGCGATAAACGCCGCATCCTCGACTTCGATGGAGAGCTTCTGGACCGGCGTGACCAGCCAGTGCTGCCCGTCTGCGTCACAAGTCAGCAGCGAGGCGAAGGCGCGGACCATCGCCGGCCGGCGGATCTCGCCGCCCTGATGAAACCAGCGGCCGTCGGCGGCGATGCGCATCTCGCTGTCGCCGGTCTCGGCGGGCGACCACTGATCGACCGGCGGGAGTTTGCGCGCGGCGACCAGCCTGGCCACCTCGTCCAGGCTCAGCGCGGCAAGTTCGGGGGGAGGTTCATAAGGCATCGTCTCGCGATGCCAGATAGGGCCTCGCGCGCCAAGGTCCAGTGTGGCTCGTGGTGCCGCAAGCTCAACTGCGACCCTGCGCGTTCAGCGGAGCCAAGGACCCAGCATGCCGCGCTCGGGCAGAACGGCGATGTTGGCGCAGCGCACCAGCAGACGGCGCCGTTCGAACGGTCCGGGCAGTTCCCAGCCCTCGGTGCCCTCGTTGGAAAAGCCCCAGAAGCGGCCGTAATACTCGGGATCGCCGATCATGACCTGCGGCAGCGGCGCGCGGTCGTCGATGCTGGCCATGCTGGTCGACATCAAAGCCTGACCATAGCCCATGCCCTGATGGCCGGGCATCACCGCGACCGGGCCGACCATGATCATCGGGAAGGGACGCCCTTCGGGCGTGTTGAGCGCGACCGGCCAGCACTGGATCGTGCCGACCAGCATCTCGGAGGCGTCGAGCGCGGCAAAGCTGAGCGCCGGCAGCCAGTCCGTGCCTTCACGTACTTTGTAGGCCGTACGCTTGTGGCGCTCCGGCTCGAACGCGGCGTCGAGCAGCGCTTCGACGAGCGCGGGATCGACATTGTCGAGCGGAATGATCGTGGCGGCTTCGGAATGGATCTGGGTCATGGCGCGCGCGCGATAGGTGGCGCGCCGCGGTTTGTCGATTCAATTCGGGTTTTCAGCCCGCCGGGGTGAGCCTCAGCAGGTGGCCGCTTTCGGGGCCTTCGCCATCCTCCAGCAGCCAGATCGCGCCGTCCGGGGCTTGCCGGATTTCGCGGATACGGTTGTCCATTGGATAGCGGGTCTCCTCGGTTGCCTTGGTCCCGTCGATCGAAACCCGCACGAGGCCGGTGGCGACCAGACCCGTGATGATCGCCTGCCCCTTCCATCCGGGGAAGAGGTCTCCGCTATAGAAGATGAAGTCGCCCGGCGCGATCACGGGATTCCAGCTGATTGCAGGCTGCGCGAGATCGGGGCGCGTCGAATTGCGCGGGATCGGGCGGCCGTCGTAATGATCTCCGTCGGACACTAGGGGCCAGCCGTAATTGGCGCCCGGTTTGACGAGGTTCAACTCGTCGCCGCCGGCGGGGCCATGCTCTAGGTCCCACAACCGACTCTGCGCATCGAAAGCCAGGCCGAGAATGTTGCGGTGGCCGTAGGACCAGATCTGGTTGGTCGGCGCGGGTTTGTCGGCCCAGGGATTGCCTGGAGCCGGCGTGCCGTCCGGCAGCAGGCGCAAGACCTTGCCGAGGTTGGTGCCGAGATCCTGTGCGGGCGTGAATTTCTGCCGCTCTCCGGACGCCACGAACAGGTAATTACCGTCGGGCGAGAAGCGCAGCCGGTGCGAGTAGTGGCCGCGCCCGGCAACCTTGGGCGTCTGGCGCCAAATCACCTTGAGGTTCTGCAGCGCACATTGGGTTGCACCATTGCAGACGAGGTCGGCCTTGCCCACTGCCGCGCCGCGCGTGTCGCCCGGTCCGGCTTCAGCCCAACTGAGGTACACGATGCGGTGGTCCAGCGTGGTTTCCGTCTGGCCCGGCGCAAACACGAAGTCGCCGAGGCCGCCCTGGCCGCCGTAATCGACCTTGGGAACGCCCTTCACTTCACTGATGCGACCGTCCGGCGCGCGCAAACGGATCGTACCCTTCTTTTCGGTCACGACCAGCGTTCCGGTGCCTTCGTCGAAGGCCATGGCCCAGGGTTCGTCGAACTGCGCGAGCGTTTCCACCTTGAAGGGCGTGCCGGCTTCGGAGGCAGGCGCCTTTTCCCCGGTGGCGGCATTGCCGCAGCTTGCGAGTGTTAGCGCCAGCGGCGATAGGGCGAAAAGGAGACGTCTTGCGAACATGCCGAGCCCAATGCTTGCACCTTTCACGAGTTCCCCGAGCGTGCCTTCGGCAACGAAACGTTACGTGATCGGTGTCGACGAGGCCGGTCGCGGCCCGCTTGCAGGGCCGGTTGTTGCAGGCGCGGTCATGCTCTGCAAGCCGCGCCCCTCCGGACTGGACGATTCCAAGAAGCTTTCCGCGATGCGCCGCTCCGAACTGGAGGCAACCATCAAGCGCCGGTGCCGCTGGGCGGTCGGCGTGGTCGATGTGGAGGATATCGATCGCCTCAACATCTTCGGCGCGACGATGCTGGCGATGACGCGCGCGGTGGCGGCGCTATGTGCTACGCTGGGCGAGGAGCCGCACGAGGTGCTGGTGGACGGCAACATGACGCCGCATGGTCGCCGCGAGGAATGGCGCTGGAATGCCCGCGCGATCGTCGGCGGGGATGCGATCGAGCCTTGTATCTCGGCGGCATCGATCATCGCCAAGGAGCACCGGGACCGCCTGATGCGCGATCTTGCGCTGGTGCATCCGCATTACGGGTGGGAGCGCAATGCCGGTTACGGCACGCCGCAGCATCTTGCTGCACTGCGAGAGCATGGGCCCACCCCGCATCACCGGCGCAGCTTCGCTCCAGTGGCTCAACTCACGCTGCTTTAGGCTGCGAGCGCGAGGTCTTCGGACTTCGGTGCCTCGATCCTGGCCTCCGGAACGGCGGCGTCCTGCGCGGGCTTCTCGGCCAGACCGGCGACGTAGCGCTCGGCAAGGAGCACGTCGCGGCGATACGAGAAGTAGAGTGAGATAAGCGAAAACATCTGACGACCTTTATGGATATGTGCTTGCTGCGCTGCAGCATCGAGGGTCATTTGGGCTTCACGGCCGATTGCTGCAAATGCAACGTATCGGATGGGTGTTGCATAAAACTGCACTATCAATTCCGGGGTGTGACAAAAAGTTATCCACGAGTCGCGTGAGTCACACCCACTACATCTTGAGTCATGGCGATTCGCGGCGACTCAAGATGTAGTGCCGGATTCGTTTTGTTCCGCTTGGCTGAACACGTGAATCACAAGGATTCACCACGAGTCGCGGCTTGACGGCGAGTCTCGGATGAATCACTTAGGGGGTCATATCCACAGTTTATCTCATCGGAGCAGTCATGGGTCAGATCTTGGTCAAGGAACGCATTCGGGCACGGGCGCCTGCGCCCACCCCGAAGGAGCTGCTTCCGCTCGGCCGCATCCTGACCGGGGACTGCATCGAGGCGATGCGTACCATTCCCGACGCTTCGGTGGACATGGTCTTCGCCGATCCGCCGTACAACCTGCAGCTCGGCGGCGACCTCGCACGCCCGGACGGCAGCCACGTCGACGCGGTGACGAACGACTGGGACAAGTTTTCCAGCTTCGCGACCTACGACCAGTTCACCCGCGACTGGCTGACCGAGGCGCGCCGCGTGCTCAAGCCCGAGGGTTCGTTGTGGGTGATCGGGTCGTATCACAACATCTTCCGCCTCGGTGCGATCATGCAGGACATGGGGTTCTGGATCCTCAACGACATCGTGTGGCGCAAGGCGAACCCGATGCCCAACTTCAAGGGCACCCGCTTCACCAACGCGCACGAGACGCTGATCTGGGCGAGCATGGGCGAGAAGTCGAAGTACACCTTCAACTACCGCGCGATGAAGACGCTCAATGACGAATTGCAGATGCGCTCGGACTGGGTGCTGCCGATCTGCAACGGAGCCGAGCGTCTGAAGAAGGGTGGCCGCAAGGTCCACCCGACCCAGAAGCCGGAAGCGCTGCTCTACCGTGTGATGCTGGCGACGACCAACAAGGGCGACGTCGTGCTCGACCCGTTCTTCGGCACCGGCACCACCGGCGCCGTTGCCAAGCGCCTCGGCCGCGAGTGGATCGGCTGCGAGCGCGAGAGCAACTACCGCGAAGCCGCGCTGGAGCGCATCGAGATGGCGCTGCCGCTCGACGAGAGCGCGCTCAAGACCATGCAGTCCAAGCGCACCGCGCCCAAGGTGGCGTTCGGCACGCTGATCGAGACGGGCTGGATACAGCCGGGCACGCAACTGTTCGACAAGAAGCGCCGCCACGTTGCATCCGTGCGTGCGGACGGCTCGCTGGTGTCGGGCGACCTCAACGGTTCGATCCATGGTGTCGGCAAGGACCTGCAGGGCGCGCCTTCGTGCAACGGCTGGACCTATTGGCACCTGGAGCACGAAGGCCAGATCAAGCCGATCGACGCGATCCGCCAGCTGTACCTGCTCGCGACGGAGCCGTGAGGTGGCGCAGCGCCTGGGTTGATGCTGTCTATCCGGTAGACCGAGAACGTCGAAAATCTGCTACTCGAGCCGCTGAAGAAAATTCAGGCCGAACAATCGGCCGCGCGTGAGCGCGACCGGGAGATCATGACACGTCTCGGTTTGCTGGAATCGATGATTGCGCGCATCGGCTGTGATAACGCTCATGCTTATGAGGAGCAGATCAAGGACCGGCACGGGCTCGACGCCTTGAAAGAGCGTGTTGAGCGTTTGGAAAGGGGCCTCGAACTCGGGAACTGAGTTGGTTCCTTATCGTCGTGACCCGAGCTAAGGCGCGGTCATGACCCGCAAACTCTATATCCGCCCGATCGCCCTCGCCGACAGCCCGCAGAGCGAGGAGGGCGGGGCCGTGCGTCTCGGCGGGGCGATGGTCTGGGCGAGCCGCTTCGCGCTGATCCTGCGGGAAGGTGGCAAAGTTATCGCGCGCGAGCGGGTGTCCGCCTCGCAGATGCCCGCTGCGTTGGCCGCGCTCCCCGCCGACCTCGGCGCCATGGCAGAGGCGCAGTGGGCGAACTTGCGCAAGGTGCATGCGCCGATCCAGTGCGGCGCGCGGACGATCCGGTTCGAGCAGCCGCAAGTCATGGGCATCCTCAACATGACGCCCGACAGCTTTTCCGACGGCGGCAGGTTTCTCGACAATCTCGAAGTCGCCGCCGCCCATGCCTCGGCCATGCTGGAGGCGGGCGCGGCGATCGTCGATCTTGGCGGAGAATCCACCCGTCCCGGAGCGGCGGCCGTATGGGAGGGCGACGAACTCAAGCGGGTCGTGCCGATGGTCGAGCGGCTCGCCGCGATGGGCGCGGCGATCAGCGTCGATACCCGCCGCCCCGCCGTGATGGAAGCGACGTTGACGGCGGGCGCACACATCATCAACGACGTCTCCGCGCTCCGCTACGATCCGCGCAGCCTGCAACTGGCGGCCGAGTCCGGCGCTCCGGTGGTGCTGATGCATGCGCCGGGCAAGGCCGAGGACCTGCATTCGGGTGCCGATTTCGACGACGTCGTGCTCGACGTGTTCGACTGGCTGGAGGCGCGGCGCGATGCCTGCGTGGCGGCGGGAATCCCGGCTGACAGGATCATCATCGACCCGGGGTTCGGCTTCGGGCTGACGCTGGGGCAAAACCTGACGCTGTTCAACGCGCTGCCGCTGTTCCATGCGCTCGGCCAGCCGCTGCTGGTGGGCGTCAGCCGCAAACGGATGATCGGGGCGCTCTCTAACGAGGCGCCCGCGCACCAGCGGCTCGGCGGCTCGGTGGCGCTTGCGGTGAAGGCCATGGATGCCGGTGCACACATCCTGCGGGTCCATGACGTGCCGGAAACGGTACAGGCCGCGCGTGTGTGGAGGGGGCTGCGCGATGCCGCGCTGACCGACTTCTCACAATTGCCGCAATAGCCGTTACAAATCTGGACGAGGCATGAACCGCAGGTTTCTGCCGGATGAACGGCAGGTCCGAGTTCTGTGACCCTGTCATCACAACCCGGTGCTGCACTGCAAAACGTCCCGCTGAATGCTCGTTTCGTCCTTTCGCCTGACGAAAATTGCATTCGTGACCGTTTGTCCTTCCGACAGTGAGGCAATTCCGCCTCGCACTGGAAAGCGACAAAGGGGATTCACCCATGAAGCAGACCATCATCATCCGCGCCGCTGCCGTGGCGCTCGCCATCGTTCCCGCTACCGCCATGGCCGTCGTGCCGGCAATGTACGAGGAGCGGGTCGCCCGCGTCGAGGAGAACCGCATCATCCAGACGCCGATCGGCGGCATCGAGGGCAAGCACTGGTTCAACTACCGCGCGAACGTGAACGAGAGCCAGAAGGAGCTGGCCACCGATCTGCGCAAGGCCAGCGACATCGAGGATCAGCGCGACGCCTGGGAGGAATATGGCAGCGAACTGCGGCACGAACGCGGCACTTACGCCAAGGCCATGGCGAAGCGCGGTTACCGTATCCCCTCGGTCATGATCGAGGGTCTCTGAGCCTTTTTGAACAGTCCCCCCGGACAACGAACCGGGGTCGCGCTTCTGGCGCGGCCCCGGTTTTCATAGGTGTTCCAATCCATCATGCGACTTCTACGCGCAGCCGTTCGATGCGGGTGGTGCGCAGTTTCCAGCCCTCGTCGTTTCGTACGTAGGTTTCATGGTAACGTCCCCAGCCGGTCAACCGGGTAAAAGGGCCGCCCGGCGGCAGGAACAGCCGGTCGGTGAAAGCCCATATCCCGCTGGCGGCGGTCTCGCTTTCAACGGTGATGTCGGGGTCATGGCCCTGATGCACGGTGACCATGTGCGGGCCGCCCGTTTCACGAGCGTCGGGCCAGTTCAAGCGGCCTTCCATCACCTTGTTCATGGCGGGGAGGTGGTCGATGCCGCTGGCCGGGTCGGTGCAGCACCCGCGATAGTCGAGCACACAGTCCTCCGCGAGGATCGAGCGGACGAGCGCTGAATTGCGATCGTCCACGCCGCGAAAATACCGGGCCTTCACTTGCCTGATGGCCTCGATCGCGGCGAGGCGTTCCATCGTATCCACGTCCACCTCTCCCACGTTCCTATGCGGGAAGTCTGGACAGATCAGGCGGCGTTGTCGATGCCCAGCTCGGACAGCTTGCGGTAAAGGGTGGAGCGCCCGATGCCGAGACGCCTTGCCACTTCGGTCATGCGGCCACGGTAAAGGCCTATGGCAAGGCGGATGACGTCGGCCTCTATCTCATCGAGCGGGCGCAAGTTGCCGTCGGCGGTGTAGAGCATGACGCCGGAGCTTTCCGGCATCTGGGGGGCTGTGGACAACCCTGTGCCCAATATGTTGAGAAGTTGCGGAAAATCTTCCGAAGTCAGCGCATCGCCGTCGCAGAACACGGCTGCGCGGAACAGCACCGCCTGCAACTGGCGCACGTTGCCCGGCCAATCGTAGGCGGCCAGCAACGAGAGCGCGCCGTCGGCGATGCCCAGTTCGCGAAGCCCCGGCTGCTCGCCGATGCGGGCGAGGAAGAAGCGGGTGAGGGCGGGAATATCGCCCGTCCGCTCGCGAAGCGGCGGCAGCAGGACCTTGGTGGGCGACAGCGCCGTTAGCAGTTCGGGCATGAAGTGGCCCTGGTCGGAAAGGTCCGCCAATGGGAGGTTGCTCGCGGCGATCAGGCGCACGTCCACCCGGAACGAGTGGCGGGCACCGATCGGGCGACAGTCGCCTTTCTTCACCGCTTCGAGCAGGCGTTCCTGTACCGATTCGGGCAGCCGGTCGATCTCGTCGAGGGCGAGGGTGGCGCCGTCGCAGTGCTGGAGCGCGCCGATCTGGCGATCGAATGCGCCGGGGAAGGCGCCCTTTTCATGGCCGAACAGGACCGACTCGATGGAGTTGGCTGGTACGCCGCCGATATTGATGATCCGCAGCGGCATGCGCGAGCGCGGCGAGGCGGCGTGCATCGCGCGGATCAGCATTTCCTTGCCCGATCCGCTCTCGCCCTCGATCAGCACCGGAGAATGGCCGCGCGCGGCCTTGGCGGCGACGGCCAGCGCCTTGCGGAAGTTGGGCGCCGCGCCGATCATCGATTCGAAATCGGGGTTGGACGGCATCTTCTCGGTCAGCGGCGCAAGCTCGTCGCGCGGTGCCTCGCGCGTCGTCGCAGAGCGCAGGGCGTGCATCAGCCGGTCGGGCGCGACCGGCTTGACGAGGTAATCGGTCGCCCCCGCGCGCATCGCCTCCACCGCAAGCAGCGGCGAGGTGCTGGCGGTCAGCATCAGGATCGGGAGGGCCGGACGGCGGGCCTTAAGCTCGGAAATCAGCGCGCAGGCGTCGTCGCCGGGCACCCACTGGTCGAGGATAATTGCCGAAAGCTGCATGCCCTGCCGGGTGCCGAGCGTGGCGATCGCCGTCTCGGCATCGCGCACGATCAGGGTACGCCACCCCTCGCGCGAGGCGAGTGCGGAGATCAGGCGGCTCTGGGCCGGCTCATCGTCGATGAGCATGAGGAGGCGCTGGTCAAGGTCCGCCATGGTGGTGTCGCTTCGTGTCGCCTCTTCGCTTTCTGGAACTTGAACTTACGGCAAACGGGTAAAGAGCGGATTAAGGCTGCGGTTGGAACGCGCGGAACCGGATGTTCATGATCGGTTAGTGACGCCGTCATGGACCTTCTTCGCCCTTGAGCGGCAAGCCCGGCCCGGTTAGTGTCCACTGGAAAGCAAACAGTTTTGGGGAAAAGAGACAATGGCTTCGGGTAACGACATCAAGGCCGCGACCGAGACCTACAACGGCTTCATCAAGGCCGCCACCTGGAGCACCGGGGTCATCATCGTCATTGCAGCGCTGGTCGTCGGTCTGATCGCCTCCTGAGCGGGCCGCGAGTTTGACCCCTCAGCGGCGGATCGCGGTCCTCGCCGAACGCGCGACCGGCGAAACCCGGGTTGCCGCCACACCCGAGACCGTGCGCAAGCTCTCTGCCCTCGGCGCCCTCGTGGCGGTGGAAGCCGGAGCGGGGCTTTCCGCCAGTATTTCCGACGCGGACTATCGCGCAGCCGGGGCCGAAGTAGGTCCCGTCGATTCGGTCTTGGCGGGAGCGGACATCGTTTTCGCGGTGCAGGGGCCTGATCCTGCGTTGCTCGGCAGCGTCGCATCCGGCGCATGGGTGGTTGCGATCCTCGATCCGTTCGGCCAGCGCGCACGCGTGGATGCCTATGCGGCAGCCGGACTCGAAGTGCTGGCGATGGAACTGATGCCGCGTATCACGCGGGCGCAGTCGATGGACGTTCTCTCCAGCCAGTCAAACCTTGCCGGATACAAGGCGGTGCTGGCGGCGGCCGATGCCTATGGCCGGGCCTTCCCGATGATGATGACGGCGGCGGGCACGGTCAGCGCCGCCAGGTGCTTCGTCATGGGCGTCGGCGTCGCAGGGCTTCAGGCCATCGCGACCGCCCGCAGGCTGGGCGCGCAGGTCTCCGCCACCGACGTGCGTTCGGCCACGAAGGAGCAGATCCAGTCGCTTGGCGCCAAGCCGATCTTCGTCGAGAGCGTCGCCGGGATCGAGGGTGAGGGCTCGGGCGGCTATGCGGGCGAGATGAGCGAGGAGTACCAGCGCGCGCAGGCGGAACTCGTCTCGGCGCACATCGCCAAGCAGGACATCGTCATCACCACCGCGCTGATCCCTGGCCGCGCGGCGCCGCGCCTCGTCACCGACGCGCAGGTCGCCTCGATGAAGCCGGGCAGCGTGATCTTCGACCTTGCCGCACCGCAAGGCGGCAACGTCGAGGGGAGCGTGCCGGACCAGGTGATCGAACGCCATGGGGTGAAGATCATCGGCTATTCGAATACGCCCGCGCACCTGCCCGCGGATACTTCGGCGCTCTATGCGCGCAACCTGTTCAACTTCGTCTCCGCGTTCTGGGACAAGGAGCAGGGCGGCCCGGTGCTCGACGCGGAGATCGGTGACGCGGTGCGCCTCACGCGCGGTGGCCAAGTGGTTCACCCGAGGCTGCAGAGGCAGGACAGCTAGCATGGACTTCGTTTCTATCCTGTCGATCTTCGTGCTGGCCTGCTTCGTGGGCTATTACGTCGTGTGGTCCGTCACCCCGGCGCTGCATACGCCGCTTATGGCGGTGACCAACGCGATCTCCTCGGTGATCGTCGTCGGCGCGCTGGTGGCGAGCGCGGCTTCGGGCTCGCCGATCGGCAAGTGGCTGGGGCTGGGCGCGGTGGTGCTGGCCAGCGTCAACATCTTCGGTGGCTTCGCCGTCACCGAGCGGATGCTGGCGATGTACAAGAAGAAGGACCGCAAGTGATGGAGGCGCACTCCGTCAGTCCCTGGGTCGCGGTCGCCTACCTGATCGCCGGTGTCTGCTTCATTCTCGCTCTGCGCGGCCTTTCATCGCCGGCGACGAGCCGGAGGGGCAACCGCTACGGCATGGTCGGCATGGGCATCGCCGTGGTGACGACGCTGGTGACGCACGAGGTCGCCAGCCTGCCGGAAATTCTGGGCGCCATCGCCATCGGCGGCGGTGTCGGCTTCGTCATCGCCCGGCGCATCAAGATGACAGACATGCCGCAACTGGTGGCCGCATTCCACTCGCTGGTCGGGCTGGCTGCGGTGCTGGTGGCGGCCGCGGCGTTCCTCAACCCTGAGGCTTTCGGCATTCTCGGCGCCGACGGCAACATCCTGCCCGTCAGCCGGGTCGAAATGGCGCTGGGCGTGGCGATCGGCGCGATCACGTTTTCCGGGTCGGTCATCGCCTTTGCCAAGCTCAACGGCAACATGAGCGGTTCGCCGATCCTGCTCCCCGCGCGCCATGTCATCAACCTGGGCACGCTGGGCGCGATCCTCGTATTGACGGCGCTGTTCGCGCATTCCGGCGCCGCCGGGCCCGGAGAGAACCCGCTGTTCTGGGTGATCGTCGGGCTGGCCTTCGCGATCGGTTTCCTGCTCATCATCCCGATCGGCGGAGCGGACATGCCGGTCGTCGTCTCGATGCTCAACAGCTATTCGGGCTGGGCGGCGGCGGCGATGGGCTTCACGTTGCACAACACCGCGATGATCGTGACGGGGGCGCTGGTCGGTTCCTCGGGCGCGATCCTGTCGTACATCATGTGCAAGGCGATGAACCGCAGCTTCCTCTCCGTCATCGCCGGAGGCTTCGGCGCGGAAGCGGGCGCGGGCGGCGGCGAGGCCCGGGAACAACGCCCGTGGAAGCGCGGCTCGGCAGAGGACGCGGCGTTTCTGATGAAGGAGGCGGAGAACGTCATCATCATCCCCGGCTACGGCATGGCCGTGGCACAGGCCCAGCACGTGCTGCGCGAGATGGGCGACCAGCTCAAGAAGCATGGCGTGGGCGTGAAATACGCCATTCACCCTGTCGCAGGGCGCATGCCCGGACATATGAACGTGCTGCTGGCCGAAGCCAACGTCCCTTACGACGAGGTCTTCGAACTGGAGGACATCAACGGCGAGTTCGCCCAGGCCGACGTCGCCTTCATCATCGGCGCCAATGACGTGGTGAACCCGGCGGCCAAGACCGACAAGTCATCGCCGATCTACGGCATGCCCGTGTTCGACGTTGATAAGGCCAAGACGATCTTCTTCATCAAGCGCTCGATGGGCGGACAGGGCTATGCCGGCGTCGACAACGACGTATTCTACATGGACCAGACGATGATGCTGCTGGCCGATGCCAAGAAGATGGTCGAGGACATCAACAAGGCGCTGGCGGATTGAGGTAGGGTGTCGTTACTTGGATGGCGCCTAGCCACCCGTTTTCGCCATTCCGGGCGGCGAGCGCTGCGCTCTATAGCCGTCCGTCCGGTACTCGCCGCTCGGGAAGAAATGCAGCCTGACCGGACACGC
>NZ_ALVC01000114.1:0-20065 GCF_000293195.2 Sphingomonas sp. LH128 | reverse complement strand
CTGGTGGCGAGGTCGGCGAGATCGGGCTCGAACGCACGGTCCTGCTCATCGTCACAGAACGTCGCGACATGCACGGGAGCCAGTGCGGCTAGCGCCTTGAGCACGTGGTGGGAACGGATCTTGTCACCGCGATCCGGCGGAAACGGGATGCGGTGCGCCAGGAACAGGATTTCGCCCATCAGCCGATACCGCGTGCAATCAGCGGGCCGAGGCGATTGGCCACTGCCAGAGGCAGGCGCTGCCACAGCTTGATCTGGAGCGAGAGCTTGCCGCTCGTCGGGTCCGCATCGCGCCTGGCGCTGCCCGGGGCGGTCCAGGTCGCATACGTCAGCGGCTCGGGCTCGAAGCCCCAGTTGCGCTTGAAATGATAGGCGCCGCTCTCCGTCTTGGAGCGGCCGAAGTCGAACACCGTGCAGCCGCGCCGCCGGGCGTGGAGCATGAGTTCGAAATACATCCGGTCGTTGGCCCGAAGGCGCCGGGCGTCCCAGGTGCCGCCGCCCCAATACGGCATGACGGCGCCCTGATGATAGACGCTGATGACGCTCGCTACCGGCACGCCCTGATGGCGCACGGTCAGAATGTCCGCATCGTCACCGAAACCGTTGACCACCGCATCCAGCAGCGCGCGGGGAAAGACCGGGGTGCCGAGATTGCGATAGCTCTCACAGAAGACCGTGTAATGCGCGGCGCGATCCGCTTCCGCAGTGCCGACCTCGATCGTCAGGTCCATGCCCAGCGAGCGGCGCACTTCGGCGCGCTGCTTGCGCGGAATGTCCAGCAGTTGCGCTTCGTCGTCGGCCGCGAGCGGGCGGGCGAAGTTGGCGTGTGAACGGGTCTTGAGTGCCCAGCCTTCGCCCGCCGGAGGAAGTACCCCGCCGCGAAGTTCGATCGTCGGGCAGGTGAGGCGCAGTGCCAGTTCCTCAACGGCGGCGAATACGGCGGTGGTATCGGCGCCCCCGGTCGCCAGCAGCCCGCCGCCGACCGCGAACCCGGTCGAGGCCAGCAGTCGGCCGAATACCGGCGAATGAATGGCATCGAGCGGCAGGAAAGCGACGATCTCGCCCCCCTTCTCCTGCACGAGCGCCAGCGCGCGGTTGCCGGTCGCCTTTGCCACCGAGACGAACCATGCGGGGCGATGGAACGGCGTCCCCTGCGGATGGCGCGCCACGAAGCCTTCAAGGCGCGAGACCTCGCCCGGGTCGGTCAGATCGACGAGGCGGACTTGCGCTGTCAGTGGCACGAAGGGCGCGTTCATGCCGCGAAGGCCAGCGGTTCGGCGCGCAAGGCTTCACGCGCGGCGAGTTCGTCCATGCGGCCCCAGCGGAATTCGCCGACCAGTCGCTCCAGCTTGTCGGCCATCACCGACAGGTTCGTGTAGTGCCGGAAACGCGAGCGCAGCGGCGCCCCTTCGACGCGGGGCTGGCCGGGATCGATCTCCCACGGGTGGAAGTAGAACACCGCTGGGCGCCGATCATCGCGGTTCACCTGCCGGATCGCCCAGCGCGAGAACCCGTAAGGAAGCACCCGAAAGAAGCCGCCGCCGCCAGCCGCCAGCCGCCGCCCGGCGAACCGCGCGGTCGTGACCGGGATCTCGATCAGTTCCGCATCGGCGATCGGCCGGAAGGCAAAGCGCGGAGCCTCCCGCCAGCCATAATGGTCATGCGCGATCGGAGCCACGCTGGAGCTATACACATAGCCCTGCTCCGCCAGCACCTCGAAGGCCCAGGGCGTACGGGCATCGATCGAGAAGCTGGGCGCGCGGTAGCCTTTGACCGCCTGGCCCGAGGCGTCCTCGATCACCTTGCGGGCACGGTCGATGTCGGCGGCGAAGGCCTCCCTGCCGAGACGGAACACGCGCTCGTGATCCCAGCCGTGGCTGGCGACCTCGTGGCCTTCTTCGGCGATCCGCCGCATCAAGGCGGGATTCCTTTCCGCCACCCAGCCGAGGGTGAAGAACGTGCCCTTCACCCCTGCATCCGAGAAAAGCCGCAGGATTTCGTCGCAGTTACGCTCGACGCGCGTGGCCAGCGAGTTCCAGTTCTCCCGGTCGATCACCTTCTCGAAGGCGCCGACCTGGAACCAGTCCTCGACATCGACCGAAAGGCCGTTGATCGGCACCGACATGGGGTAGAAACTCCCTCAGGCGACGTTGCGCTGGCCGTCGCCGCTCTCGATCCACTCGATCAGCATGGTCAGCGTGTGACGCAGCGTGCGCTCGGTCTCGCCGAGGCGCGCCTCGAGCTTGTCCGAGCGGGCGATGGCATCCGCCAGTTGCTGCTCAAGCGCCCCGAACTGCTCGCCCTGCGCCTGCCGTGCCGAGGCTTCGCGCTCTTCGGCAGCAGCGGTGAGTTGTGCGATCGCCGAGTGCAACTCACCAATCTGCGTGTCGCGCCCGGCCATGGCAGCCTCGATCAGCGCATTGGCGCCGGCGGTGTCGAGCATGTCGCGATGAGCGAGCGCCGCCTCGATGAGCGCGATCGCGCCTTCCGTATCCAGCGCCTCGCGATCGGCTAGTGCCGACTCGATCAGCGCCATGACAACGGAGGTATCGATCGCCTGCACCGGCGCACTTGCGAAAGCTGCGGCTTCCTCCGGTTGCGCAGCGGCAACCTCGGGCTCCGCGACCTTCGTGACCACTGCCAGCGCGCCGTCGTCGTTCATCTCGTCGAGCACCTGCTCGAGCATCGCGGCGTCGAGGTGCTCTCGGCGGTCCACCGCACCCAGCAGGAGCAAACGGTTGACGATCTGGTTGATGCGGCGCGGAATACCGCCGGTCGCCTCGTGGATCGCCGGGAACAGCGCCGGATCGAAGCTCGGGTTACCCTTCCAGCCGACGCAGCCGAGGCGGTGCTCGACGTAAGGCTGGACCTCGCGCACGTGCATCGGGCCGAGATGGTGCGTCGCGATAACGCGCTGACGCAGCTGTTCGAGCTGGTTGCTCTCGAGCAAGGTCTCGCGGAACTCGGGCTGGCCGAGCAGCAGCGTCTGCAGCAGCGGGTGCGAGCCGAGCTGGAAGTTGGAGAGCATGCGCAGCTCTTCCAGCGCGCTGACCGAAAGGTTCTGCGCCTCGTCGACGATCAGCAGGCAGCGGCGTCCTGCACGCGCCTCGTCGTGGAAGAACGCTTCCAGCGTGCCGAGCGCGGATGCCTTGTCATGCCCCATGACCGGCAGCCCGAACGACTGCGCGACGACGTGGACGATCTCCTCGCCGTCGAGCGCGCTGGTCACCACGTTGGCGGCCGTCATGCGCGCCGGATCGATAGTCGCCATCAGGTAGGCGACGAGTGTGGACTTGCCCGCGCCGACCTCGCCGGTGATGACCACGAAGCCCTCGCCCTGGGCAAGGCCGTAGCCGAGGTAGGACAGCGCCTTCCTGTGCGTGCTGCTCTCGAAATAGAACGCGGGGTCGGGGGTGAGCTGGAAAGGCCTGGCGTCGAGCCCGTAGAAGTCGTCGAACATCGGGTTTCTCTCCTCAGAAGGTATAGCGCAGACCCGCGAGCGCCGAGGCGGTCCACAGGTCGTCGATGGAGGGGGTATCGTACTTCGCCCCGTCGATGCCGACAGCGAGCGTACCACGCAGGCGCGGCGCGAACATCTTGTAGTAGCTGGCCGAAGCACCGTAGCCGGCAACGTCGCCGGTCAGCGGATCGTTGCTGCTGATCCAGTTGGCGTAGACGTTGGCCGACCAGCCCGCGTCACGGCCAAGATCGCCGCCGACATAGGCCGCCAGCCACCAGTTCTCGTCCAGCACGCCGTTTGCGGAGGCGAGGACGGTGTTGCGCGCGGCAATGTACTTGCGGCGGTCGTATCCGGCACCGAGACCTGCACGCATGCGGCCGAACTTCATCGAGTAGCTCGCCGTCACGCCGCGCGCCCGGAAAGTGGACGAACGCAGCGAGCCGAGCACGCCGGACAGGCAGCTGCCGCCTTCCAGCGAGGCGACGCAGCCGCGCAATTCGCCGGTGACGGGATCACGCACGACCTCGAAGTCATCCGGCAACTGGTCGAGCGCGCGGTTGACCTGCCCGCCGAAGCCCGAGACGTTGTCGTAGACCGCGACGTTGAACTGGGCACGGTCGCTCGGCGCATAGGCTAGCGTGCCGCCGAAGCTGGTCGAGCCGTAGCGGCGGCCGATATGGGCCGACAGCGAGGTTCGGCGGCTCGGGCGCCACATGACGGCGGCGTCCCAGATGAGGCCGCTGACGTCGTAGGCCATTACGCGCGGGGAGGACTTGTCGGTCACGTAGCGGCCATCGGAGCCCAGCACCGGCAGGCCGTTTGCATCGCGCACGGCATCGCGGCTGGAAATCTCCACGTCCTCATAGCCGATCGCGCCGACCACCTGCACGGTGCGGCTGACCGGCACGGTGACCATCGCGCGGGCCTGCATGTCGCGGGCACGCTGGTCGAGGTTGGAGATATCCTCCTGATAGAAGCTGCCGCCGACGCCCACGCCCACCGGCAGTACGGTGCCGGGGGCGAAGCCCGCCTGCACGTCGGCCGACTGGACGACGCTCTTGTCGAAGACATCGGCCGCTGCGCCGGTCTGGAGATTGCGCGCGGCGTTGGACTGCTCGACCTTGGTGAAACCGGCCCGGTAATTGGCGCCCACATCGAGATCGCCGATCCGCTTGGTTACCGAAGGGCCTCCGTAGACAGAGTAGACCGTCGACTTGCCGTTGCCCGACAGCGGCCCGGCGGCGAGCGCGGAACCGCCGTTCTCGACGTTGACCTGCGAGGCCAGCGCGCCCGCTTCGACCGTCACGCCCGGAACGATGGTGGTGTAGCCGCGCACGACGCCGCTGATAGCGTCGCCGTCGCCCGCCTTCTTGCCCCAGCCGAACTGGCGCTGATAGCGCACCGAGGCCGAAGCCCCATTGTTGCGGCCCTGGATCGAGGCGTCCACGCCGACCGCGACCTGGGTGTAGGTCAGCACGTCGCTACCGGGCGAAAGCTCGGCAGTGACGATCTGGTCGACTTCGATGTAAGGCGCGATGTCGATGCGTTTACCGCCCTGGCCTTTGGCACCGCGCCGCGAAGCGCGGTCGGACTTGCCGGAAGCTGTGTCGGATGCGCTGTCGCCGCCCATCCCGGCACCGGAACTCCCCATGCCTCCGCTCATGCCGCCGCCATAGCCGGTCGATTGGGCATGGCCGGCTGCCGGTAGCGCAAGAACGATCACCGCCAGCGCCACCATGCCTGATGCCTGCTTCATGCGGCTCATCCCTTGTATCCGTAGTAGGAGCCGAAGCGGCGACCGCTCGGGCTGAACTGGGCCGCGTTGAGCAGCAATTGCACGTTCGGGCATGCGCCCAGCAGCGAGATCGCATCGTCGAGCGACCCTCGCCCGGTCTTGTCCGCGCGCGCGATCACGACGGTCTGGCCGACATACTTGGCAAGTTCGGCCGCAGGCGAAGCCGCCAGCGCCGGAGGCGAATCGAAGATCACCATCCGGTTGGCCGCACCCTGCGTCAGCCGGTCGAGGATTCGGGCAGTGCGTGAACTGGACAGGTATTCGCTGTCGTGCGCCGTCGTATCTCCGGCGGGAAGCACCCAGAGCCCGGGAATGTCGGTGCCGAGCACGCAGTCGGCAACGTCGATCGTCTCGTCCATCAGCGCGTCCATCAGCCCCGGACCGCCCGGAAGGCCGAGCGCGGAAAGGATCGAAGGTTTGGCGAAGTCGGCATCGACGAGCAGGACCTCGCTCTCCTTCTCCGCCGCGATCGACAGCGCGAGGTTGAGTGCGCAGTAAGTCTTGCCCTCGCCCGGATGCGGCGAGGAGATCAGCACGCGCTGTGCCATCGGCCCCGCCTTCTGGCGGCGCAGGTCTGCAGCCTGAACCAGCAGCTGGCGCTTGACGATGCGAAACTCCTCCAGAAGCTCGGTGACCGCGCCTTCGGGCACGATCAGGCCCTGCTCGCGCAAGTGCTCACGATCGACGGGATGCACGGTATCGCTGAAGCGTGCGGGCTCAGGCGCCGGTTCTGCGGCGGGCTGAGGCGCAGCCGCGGGAGCCGCCGCTTCAGGCACGGGACGTGCGGGAACGGGCGCTGGCTCCGGCCTTGCGGGCGCGCGCCTTGCAGGCCGCTCCGGAAACGCCACCGGCTTCGCGATCAGCGTGTTGAAGTCGAACCGGCCGTTGGCCCGCTCGAACAGCGATTCGCCTTCGGGTTCATCGGGCTGGTCAGGTACGGGGATCTTGCGATGATCGGTCATGTCAGTCCCCTCACGCCACCATGCCGCGCTGGATGAACTCGGCGGCGAGCAGCACCACGAACAGTCCGCAAAGCGCGGCGGTCCCGGCATAGAAATACTTGAGACGCTTGGCCCTCAGCGCCCGTGCACGATCGGTCAGGCTGTGCGAGATCGCGCCCAGCACCGGCAGGCCGGTCGCCTTCTCCAGCCCCGCAGTGGTGGCGAAGACCGAACGCACCCGGCTCAAGGCAAAGGCGCCGGCGCATCCACCCGCGAAGCCCACGATCAGCACGCCCAGCAGCAAGACCGGACGATTCGGCGCGACGGGCGTACGCGGGCTCGTCGGCGGATCGACGACCTGGAACTTCACCGCTTCGCGCTCGGTCTTCACTTCGCCGCGCAAGCGCAGTTCCTCGCGGTCCTGCAGGAGCTTGTCGTACTGCTGGCGAAGCACGTCGTAATCGCGGTTGATACGCTGGGCCTGAGTAGCAAGTTCGGGATCGGAGATCGCGGACGCGGTCAGCGAGGCGATGTCGGACTGCGTCGCGGCCTTGCGCGACTGCAGCGCCTGGACGCTCGCCTGCCGTTCGGCGCGAATCGACTGGAGCGAGGAATAGGCCGGATTGATCGTGCCGCCGCCGCTAGCCGCTTCCTGCGCCGCCGGAGCGCGCAAGGCCGCAACCTGGTTCTTGGCCGCGATCACGTCGGGGTGATTCTCGGTGAGCCCGCGTGCCCGCATCGCCGCGAGATCGGCCTGTGCGCGCGCCAGCGAGGACTGCGCCCCGCCATCGGCCGCACCACCCGCGATCGTGCGCGGCGTGCCCGCAAGCTGCCCGTCGATCGCTGCCGAAGCGCTCTGCGCCGCCGAAAGGTCGGCATCGATATCGCGCAGCGTCGAACGCGCGCTCTCCAGACGCTGCGCCACGGCGGCGCCGCCAAGCGCCATTTCCGGGTGCTGCGCCTCGAAGGCGGTGCGCTTGCTCTCGGCCGATTCCAGCTCACGCTCACGCGCGCGCAGCTGCTGGTTCACGAACTCCAGCGTCTCGACCATGTCGCCGCGATTGCCGGAGAGGTTTTCCTCACGAAAGATATCGATCAGCTTCTGCGCGACGCTCTGCGCCAGCTTGGCGTTCTCGGCATCGGAGAAGGAGCTGTCGTTGGCGGTCGCGGTGATCTCGAAGAGGTTGTCCTCCTGGCTCACCACCTTGACGTTCTTGCCCAGCTTGAGGACCGCCGCTTCCATCGCCTTGGGGTTCTCGATGGTGTCGCCGAGGCGCGTGGCGCGCACGACCTTCTCGAGATTCACGGCGCTGGTCAGGGTCTGACGAATACGCTCGATATCACGCTTCTTGTCGGCCACGCCAATGCCGACCTGCTCGGCCAACGCATCATCCAGCTGGATGAAGATGCGCGCGTGCGATTCGTAGCTGTTCGGGATCAGTGCCACGACCAGCCAGCCCGCAAGGCAGACCGCCCAGGCCACAGCCAGCGCGATCCAGCGGCGATGCCAGATGCTGTGCAGCCCGGCGAGCAGTTCTTCGTAGAGCGAATCCATCTTAGAACATGCTTTCCGGGATGATGATCACGTCACCGGGAGACAGCATGACGTTGGCCTTGCTGTCGCCCTTCTTGAGCAGGTCGCCGAGCCGCAGCTTGTATTCCTGCTGCTTGCCCGCCGTCTTGTCGAACCGGATCAGGCGCGCGCTATTGCCCGAGGCATATTCGGAGAGGCCCCCCACCGCGATCATCGCGTCGAGCACGGTCATGTTCGCTCGATACGGGATCGACGCAGGCTTCTCGGTCGCGCCGACGATGCGGATCTGCTGGCTGAAGGTGCCAGAGAACCCATCGACGATGACCGAAACCAGCGGGTCCTCAATATATTGCGAGAGCTGCAGCCGCAGATCTTCGGCCAGCATCGAGGGCGTCTTGCCCACGGCGGGCATGTCGGTGATCAGCGGCGTGGTGATGCGCCCGTCAGGACGGACCTGCACTTTCGCGCCAAGTTCCGGATTGCGCCAAACAAAGACGGTCAGCTGATCAAGCGGGCCAATGACGTATTCCTCGCCCGGCCCTTCCTGCATCGCCACAAAGGACGCAGGCGGCAGTTCCCGAGCCGGGCCGCCGGACCCCGCACATCCGGTCAGGGCGACGCTGGCAAGCGCGGTAGCGGCCAGAAGTCGGGCTGGGAGATGCGGCATGAACAATCCTCGTCTTTGCGACCGTCTGGCCTTCGCACGCCAGGCGCGCGGGGTCAGGTCCGGCAAAATTCACCCTCGGATATCAATGCAAACGGTGAATATTGCGTTAGCCTTGCAAGGCTAATTCCGCGCAGGTCCCAAATCGGGACGGGGGCATGACGCAAGTTAACGCAAGGTCAGACCAGCATTTCCTTTGCCGGACCTTGCCCGAGGAAGCTCGCGGGGCTGGCGCTGGCACCGTAAGCTCCGGCGCAGAACACGGCGATCAGGTCGCCAACGTCGGCGCGGGGAAAGCCGCCTTTGTCGGCCAGCTTGTCCAGCGGCGTGCAGAGGCATCCGACGATGGAGGCTTCTTCCTCCACCTCGGCGCCGAAACGAGTGGCGATCGCCGAAGGATAATTGCGCCGCACCACGGTTCCGAAGTTGCCGGAAGCCGCAAGCTGGTGATGCAACCCGCCATCGGTGACGAGAAAGACTTCGCCGTGGCTGATCTTGCGATCGACGATGCGCGCAATGTAGACGCCCGCCTCGCCGACCAGATAACGCCCCAGTTCGATGCAGAACTGCGCACCGCGCAGCACGTCCGGCAGACCTTCGAGCCTGGCGGCAAGCCGTTCGCCAAGAAGCGGAAGGTCTAGCGGCGTGTCTCCCGGGAAATAGGGAATCCCCAGCCCACCACCCAGATTGCAATGCGGCAACACCGTCTTGCTCTCCTCGGCCAGTCGTGCGGCAAGTTCCAGCGCCTGTCCCTGCGTCTCGGCGATCGCCTCGGCATCGAGCGCCTGGCTGCCTGCGAAAATATGGAAGCCGCGCCATTCGGCGCCGCTGGCAACGACTTCGCGCACCAGAGCCGGAACCCGTTCGGCATCGACCCCGAAAGGCTTGGCGCCGCCGCCCATCTTCATCCCCGATCCCTTCAGGTCGAAATCCGGGTTCACGCGAATAGCAAGGCGCGGGACGATGCCCAGCCTGTCACCGATGGCAAAGGCGCGGGCCGCTTCACCCTCGGATTCCAGATTGAGCGTCACGCCGCTGCGAATCGCGGCTTCCAGTTCGGCATCGCGCTTACCCGGCCCGGCGAAGCTGACCTCGCGCAAGGGCAGGCCCGCATCGCGGACGATCTCGAGTTCACCGCCGGATGCGATGTCAAAGCCGTCGACCAGCCCCGCCATGAGCGCCAGAAGCGGGGGAAAGGGATTGGCCTTCACTGCATAGTGCAGCGCCACCCGATCCGGGATTGCGGACCGCAGCTGCGTCACGCGCCGACGGATCAAGTCGGCATCGTAGAGAAACAGCGGTGTGGCCCCAGCCTCTTCGGCCCAATGCGTAACAGGCCGACCACCGACGGCAAGGATACCATCAATGCCGCCATAGCCGGCCGGGATCGGTCCAAGCGCCTTCATGCCGCTGTTTCCCGGGCGATCTCGGCAGCCAGCCCCGTTCGATCGAGCTTGCCATTGGGACCGGTCGGCATCGAATCACGCCAATGGATCACTTTTGGTTGCATGAAATTTGGCAGTTCCTGCATGAGTTTACGGGGTAGTTCTTCAATTGCATCTGAAGATCCGGCCGATGCCCGCACGACGAGGTGCACCGTCTGCCCCAGACGTTCATCCGGAAGGCCCAGCGCAACCGCCTCGGCCACTAGACCGGTCGCAAGTGCAGCTTCCTCGACTTCCTGAGGGGAGATGCGATTGCCCGCGCTCTTGATCATCGCGTCGCGGCGCCCGACGAAGTAGAGCAGGCCGTCAGCCTCGCGCTTCGCCCGGTCGCCTGACCAGACGGCGATTCCGCCATAACGCGACGCGGCAGGAGCAGGCTTGTAGCGCTCGGCCGTACGGACGGGATCCCGCCAGTAGCCTTGCGCCACCAAAGGTCCGCAGTGGACCAGCTCGCCTTCTTCTCCATCCTGAGAAACGTCACCCAACTCATTGATAATGAGTATCTCTGCGTGAGGAATGGCCTTGCCCATCGATGTCGGGTGCGTGTCGACGAGATCGGGATCGAGGTAAGTCGATCGAAACGCTTCCGTCAGCCCATACATCGGGAAGAGCCGCGCCTGAGGGAACAGCGCCCGCAACCGGCGAACGAGATCGACGGTCAATGCGCCGCCGCTGTTGGTCAGCCGTCGCAGACGCGCCGCCGTCTCGGGCGGCCATTCCATCTCCGTGACCTGCACCCACAAGGGCGGGACCGCGGCCAGCGTGGTGATCGCGTGGCGCTCTACCGCCTTCACCAGATCGCGCGGCATCAGGTAGTCGAGCGGCACCACGCAGCCACCGGCGTACCATGTCGAAAGCAGCTGGTTCTGCCCGTAGTCGAACGACAGCGGCAGAACTGCCAGCGTCCGGTCGTCCCGCACCATGCCGAGATAATAGGCGACGCTCTCTGCACCGAGCCACATGTTCGCATGGCTGAGCATGACGCCCTTGGGGCGCCCCGTGGACCCGCTGGTGTAGAGAATCGCCGCCAGATCGTCGGGATCGGCCTGTGAGGGAAGCATCTCGCCGGCCAGTTCGGCAGCCACCGCCAGCGCGTCCGCCTCGCCCAGTTCCCGGCAATCGGCCGGCACGTCGCCAGCCTCCAGCGTCTTGAGCCGGGCCGGCGTTGCGATCAGCAGCACAGCGCCGCTGTCCGACAGGATATGCGCGACCTGAGCGTGCTTGAGCAGCGGATTGACCGGCACATGCACCAGTCCCGCCCGTGCCGCCGCCAGAGGCATCAGGCACGTGAGTTCGCCCTTCGTCGCCCACGTCGCCACCCGCGCGCCCCGCTCGGGGACTTCGCGGGCCAGCCAGGCGGCCAGACGGGAGACACGCGTTCTTAAGTCCTTCCAGCTAAGAACGCCTTCGCGCAGCACCAGCGCATCATCCGCATCGGCGCCTCTCAGCACGAGGTGGTCGAGCGGCAAGACCGGATTTTCGGCGCTGTAAGGCGTTTCGCCGAGCATGGGTGGGCCGGACATGAGAAGAGGAGGCTCCGCGAGGGTACGTGGCAAGTTTGCAGATCGACTATCACTCCGATCTTAAGGAAGTGCAATCGGATGAGGCGCTTGCACGGCTGCTCTCCGACGCGGAGCAACGCGCGCCCTTCGACCGCCTCGCATGGTGGCAGGGTCTTGCCGAGCATTGCGGCATGGCGCCTCTGATCGCGGTGGCGCGGTCTTCCCGGGGCACGGCGGTCCTTCCGCTTTCCGCGAGTTCGGGGCACTTGTCCGCCCTGAGCAACTGGTACACCTTCCGGTTCCGTCCCATTCTCGACGGAGACGCGCCGCTTCGCGACCTCGCCCGAGACCTCGCGCGGCGCTCTCATCGCGTGACGCTGCACGGACTTCCCGATGAAGATCAGACGGCTTCGACGCTCGCCGCCGCTTTCGGCGCGGCGGGATGGCTCGTCCGGCGCGAAGTCTGCGACACCAACCGCATATTGCCGGTCGCAGGGCGCGGCTTCGAGGACTACCTCGCGACCCGCCCGGGAAAGCTGCGCACGACGCTGAAGCGCAAGACCGGCAAGGTCGTGGCCCGCATCCTGACCCGGTTCGACGCCGAAGCCTGGAGCCAGTACGAGGCGATCTACGCCGAAAGCTGGAAGCCCGAGGAAGGCTCACCCGCCTTCCTGCGCGCCTTTGCCGAAGCGGAAGGCGCAGCGGGCCGCCTGCGCCTTGCCCTCGCCCATTCCGCCGACAATCCTGACAGCCCCGCCATCGCTGCCCAGATGTGGACGGTGGAGGGCGGCACTGCCTTCATCCACAAGCTCGCCCATCGCGAGGCCGCGAAGCCGCTGTCCCCCGGCTCGGTGCTGACCGCCGCACTGATGCGCCACGTCATCGAGATCGACCGCGTGGAGCTTGTCGACTTCGGCACCGGCGACGATCCCTACAAGCAGGATTGGATGGACACGCAGCGCCCACGCTTCCGGCTCGACATGTTCCGCCCCTGGAATCCCCGCAACTGGCCTGCTCTTGGCAGGATCGGCCTGCGATCACTTGCCGCAAGTGCGAAGCGCGGCTAGAGGGCGCCGTCAAGAATGACAGATTGCCGAGGGGCCATGCCAGACCAAAACGACCTGCTGCTGCGCCGGATACTGACGGATGTGCTCGGGCTGAAGCCGGGTCAGGCCGATACGTTCGATGCCGACACGGGGCTGTTCGGGCATCTTCCCGAACTCGATTCGATGGCCGTCGCCGGTCTCCTGACCGAGTTGGAAGACCGCCTCGACATCATCATCGAGGATGACGAGATCGAAGGCGAGATGCTGGAAACCTACGGCGCGCTACTCACCTTCGTAGAGGCGAAGCGCGGCTCCTGATGGTTCCCGCACGCTGGCCCTGCCCGCTCCCCGGCGGCGGAACCAGCGAGGAATTCGCGCTGTCCCGTGATGCGGGACGCGAACGCCGCCTGCTGATCGTCCCTGCCCTGTTTGACGAAGCCAACAAGCTGCGGCGCTTCACCGTGGACGTCATGCGGCGACTGGATGCGACAGGGATCGACAGCGTCCTGCTCGACCTGCCAGGCTGCAACGAAAGCCTGCAACCGCTCCATGTGCAGGAGCCTGCCGACTGGCTGGATGCCGTGACCGCCGCCGCGCACCATTTCGGGGCCACGCACGCGCTGGGAATTCGCGGCGGCTGCCTGTTCACACCCCGGCACCTCCCCGCGCTGCACTACGCTCCGGCAAAGGCGTCCGCGATTCTGCGTCAGATGATGCGGGCGCGCATCCTGTCCTCGCGAGAGGCCGGCCGGGAAGAGAACCGCGAGACCCTTTCAGAGGCGGCTCTGGAGCACGGTATCACGCTTGCCGGATACGAACTTGGAGCCGATTTCTACCGTCACTTCGAATCGATGGTCGCGAACGAGACCGCGACCGCCATCGCTCAGGAAGACCTCGGCGGCGGCGGCGGCCTGTGGCTTCGTGCGGAGCCGGACGAAAGCCCGGATCAAGCCGATGCCCTCTCTGCCATCCTTGCAAGGGCAATCGGGCGGTGACGCGGCGGCACTTCACATTCGACTGCGCCGGGGACCGGCTCGTTGCCACGCTTGACGATGCTGCGGGTGCGACCGCGCTTCTGCTGGTGTCGGGCGGCAACGAGATCCGTGCAGGGGCATGGAACGGTCAGGCTCACTTTGCCGCGCGGATCGCTGCGCACGGATTTCCGGTCCTGCGCTTCGACCGCCGGGGTGTGGGCGACAGTGAGGGCGAGAACCGAGGATTTCGGGCGAGCGCTGTCGACATTGCCGCCGCGCTGGAGGCCCTTCGCACCCGGGCTCCGCAGGTACGGCGCGTCATCGGCCTAGGTAACTGCGATGCCGCCAGCGCGCTCATGCTCGCTCGCGGCGCGGGGCTGGACGGTCTGGCCCTCTCCAATCCCTGGACCATCGAGACCGACGAAGAGGACGCGCCCGCCGAAGTGGTCCGCGATCACTACCGGCGGCGCCTTGCCGACCCGGCAGCGATCGGTCGCCTGCTGACGGGCAAGGTTTCGCTGATCAAACTGGCCCGCAGCCTGGCTTCCGCCGCGCGGCCCACGCCTGCTGCGCCGACCGGCCTTGCCGCTGAAATATCGCAAGGGATCGCGGATTTTACAGGCCCCGTCCGCTTCCTGATCGCCGGGCGCGACCGCACCGGCCTCGCCTTTCTCTCGCGATGGGACAAGGCTGACGGGCGCATACGAACTTGCCCCGGGGCCAGCCACAGCTACGTCGAAGCGGATGCGCAGGACTGGCTGCTTGGCCAGGTCCTGGAAATGCTGCGAACCTGAGCGCTCAGGCCCGTGCAAGCGCCTCGGCAAGACCTTCGCGAATCGCGGAAAGTCTGCCGTACCAATCGCCCGTCGGCACTCCTTCCGGCTTCACCACTGCCAGCGACGGGTTACCTTTCACCTCGAAAGGCGACTTTTCGGCAATCGCCTTGGCGGCACCGCGCAAAGTGTACCCCTCGCGATGGACGAGTCGATCGATGTCGCGGATCAGCGCCACGTCTTCCGGACGATAATACCGCCGATTTCCGCTGCGCTTGATCGGCTGAAGGGAAGCAAACTGCTCTTCCCAGTAGCGCAGGACGTGCGGACGAATGGCGAGCGCTTTCGCAACCTCGCCTATGGTTCGCAGCGCCTGCGGCTCTTTCCCGTCATCGAATAGCGGGGATTCGTCGAAAAGCGTCACCTCTGCGGGCGCGCCGAGTCCTGAAACGTCCATACCTGCCTTTTCCCGACGGAATTTTCCGTCAATCGGTGGCGATACGGTCCTTCAGCATCTGGCTGGCACGAAAGGTCATGACGCGCCGAGGCGTGATCGGCACTTCCACGCCGGTCTTGGGGTTGCGGCCGATCCGTTCGCCCTTGTCGCGCAGCAGGAAAGTGCCGAAGCCCGAGATCTTGACGTTCTCGCCATCGCTGAGGGCCGTCGTCATGTGCTGCAGGATCGCTTCCACCATGGCAAGCGACTCGGCACGGGATATGCCCAGCTTGCGATGAATCGCTTCGGCAATCTCGGCCCTGGTCAAAGTATCCGTAGCGCGCATCAATCCCGCATCCCCATAGTGCGCCGATGCGACGGATAATATTAGAAACAGGGAAGAAATCAACGGTGCGTCCAATATTGAACGCAACCGGAGCGGTACTGTCCCCCGTCAGATGCGAATTAGGCTCGCACCCCACGTAAAACCGCCACCCATGGCCTCCAGCATGACCAGATCGCCCTGCTTGATGCGACCGTCGCGCACTGCCACGTCGAGTGCGAGCGGAACCGACGCAGCCGAGGTATTGGCGTGCTGGCCGACCGTCATGACCACCTTTTCGGGCGGCAGGCTGAGCTTCTTCGCCGTCGCATCGAGGATCCGCGCATTGGCCTGATGCGGCACCAGCCAGTCGATGTCAGAGGTGGAAAGACCAGCCTCTTCAATGACTTCACGCAGGACTTCCGCAAGATTGACGACGGCGTGGCGGAAGACCTCACGGCCTTTCATGCGCAGCTTGCCGACCGTCCCCGTGGTCGACGGACCGCCATCGACGAAGAGCAACTGGTTGTGCGCGCCATCGGCGTGAAGCCGGGTCGCGAGGATTCCCCGGGGAGTTTCACCCACCTGTTCCTGTGCCTCCAGCACGACGGCGCCCGCGCCATCGCCGAAGAGCACGCAAGTCGTGCGGTCTTCCCAGTCGAGAATGCGGCTGAAAGTCTCGGCCCCGATGACGAGCGCGCGCCTGGCCATGCCGGTGCGCAGCATCGAATCGGCAACGCCGACGGCATAGAGAAAGCCCGAGCACACCGCAGCAACGTCGAAGGCGATTCCACCGGCACGGCAACCGAGCCGGCTCTGGACGATCGTGGCGCTGGCGGGGAACGTCTGGTCGGGCGTGGCGGTCGCCAGCACGATCAGGTCGATCGATTCGGCATCGATGCCCGCAGCCTCGATCGCCTTGCGCCCCGCTTCGGTGGCGAGGCTGGAGGTCGTCTCGTCGGCTTCGGCGATGTGGCGGTTGGAGATGCCGGTACGTTCGACGATCCATTCGTCGCTGGTATCGACCCGCTCCGCCAGTTCGGCGTTGCTGACGGCATTGCGCGGGAGCGCGGAGCCGGTTCCGATCAGTACCGAACGAATCATCAGGCGCGCTCTTCCTGTACGCCGGTCAGCCCCTTAGGCATGCGCCAGGTCGACCCTCCCAGACGGGCCAGGTCGGCAGAGATACGCTCGGTCACGTTTTCCTCCAGGAGCCGGGCGGTGACCGCCACGGCATTGGCCACGCCTGCAGCATTGGCGCTGCCGTGGCTCTTCACGACAATGCCGTTGAGGCCAAGGAAGACCGCGCCATTGTGATTGTTGGGATCGAGGTGGTGCTTGAGCAGGTCGGTCGCCGGCTTCGAGATCAGGAACCCGATCTTGGAGCGCAGCGAACTGCTGAAGCCGCGGCGCAGCAGGTCCGCGACGAAGCGGGCCGTGCCTTCCACCGCTTTTAGGGCGACGTTGCCGGTAAAACCGTCGGTCACGACCACATCGACGTCGCCGCGGCAGATCTTGTCCGCCTCGGTGAAGCCGTCGAAGGACATCGCAAGGTTTTCGGCCGCGCCCTTGAGCACAGCGGCTGCATCGCGCAGTTCCTCGGTGCCCTTGGTTTCTTCGGTGCCGATGTTGAGCAGACGCACACGCGGTTCGGCGCGGCCAGTGGCCACGCGCGAATAGGCCGCGCCCATGATCGCGAACTGGACCAGGTTGCGGCTGTCGCACTCGGTATTGGCACCGAGGTCGAGCATGATGACGTCGTTGTCGCCCAGCGTCGGCAGCAGGGCCGCCAGTGCAGGACGATCGATGCCGGGCATCGTGCGCAAGGTCAGCTTGGAGATCGCCATCAGCGCGCCGGTATTGCCGCCGCTGACGGCAGCCCCGGCATGGCCGAGCTTCACCGCTTCGATCGCGCGCCCCATGGACGTGCCCTTGGCCCGGCGAAGCGCCTGACTGGGCTTGTCCTCACCGCTGATCACGCCATCGGTGTGCAGGATTTCAGAGCTGGCCCGCAAGTTCGGATGATTTTCGAGCGCGGCCTTGATCCGCACCTCATCACCGACGAGCAGGAACTTGAAACGGTCATGACGGCGGCGCGCAAGCGCGGCGCCTTCAATCATGACGCGCACGCCCTCGTCGCCGCCCATCGCATCGATAGCGATACGCGGCAAACTCATGGGGCTTTCTCCGAAATACGTCGTAGGATCTAAGTCTTAGACTTCGACCGCGACGATTTCACGACCGTTGTAGTGGCCGCAAGAATTGCACAGGTTGTGCGGGCGCTTCAGTTCGCCGCAGTTGCCGCATTCGTGGAATGCTTCAACCTTCAGCGCGTCATGGCTGCGGCGCATGCCCCGGCGGGAGGGCGAAGTCTTTCTTTTAGGGACAGCCATTTCGGCACCTGTTCCTGCAAATACGTGTCTGTCAAAAAGGCCGCCGGTGACCGGGTAGGGACACGGCGGCTTGCGAAGGCGCGCCTATAACCCATTTCACGCGAGTTGCAACCCGTTACTCCCTCCACCATCAAGCCGTCACCAATCGGGAGTACGCCTATATGATTCTGCAGACCACCCTCAGCATGTCCGCCGCAGCAGCCGTCGTCGCCTTCTGGCTGGCGGTGCGTACCGGCAAGGCGCGCATGGCGGCGAAGGTGTGGCACGGAGACGGCGAGAATCCCGTGCTTCTGCGCCGAATGCGCGCCCAGGCCAACTACGGCGAGAGCGCGCCGTTCGTGCTGATGCTGGTCGCCGCTATCGAGCTTTCCGGCAAGGCCGGGCAATGGCTTGCGATCGTCGGCGCACTCTATCTGCTGGCGCGCATCGCCCACGGGATCGGGATGGACAAGGCTGAGAAATCTCCCCTGCGCGCGGCCGGCTTCATCGTCTCGGTGCTGACGTTGCTGGGACTCGCACTGATGGCCGTGCTGATCGCGACGGGGCGATTCTAGACCGGTAGCCCGCGTTTGATCGCCTCGTCGCTGACGTAGGGATTCGTCAGACGCTCCTGTCCGAAAGTGCTCACCGGGCCGTGGCCGGGGACGAAAGTAACGTCGTCCCCGAGCGGCCAGAGCTTCTGCGTGATCGAGTGCAGCAAATCGTCGAGATTGCCGCGCGGGAAGTCCCAGCGGCCGATGCCGTTCTGGAACAATACGTCGCCGATCATGGCGAACTTGCTGGGCTCGTGATGGAAGATGACGTGGCCGGGCGTGTGCCCCGGACAATGAACGACGTCGAGTTCCAGTTCGCCCACGGTGACCTTGTCGCCATCCTCCAGCCAGCGGTCGGGCTCGAAGGTATGTGCTTCCATGTTCCAGCGCGGCCCGTCGTCGTCGAGCTGCGCGATCCAGAAGCGGTCTTCCTCCTGCGGCCCCTCGATCGGCACGCCAAGCTCCTTGGCCAGCACGCCGGCCTGCCCGCAGTGGTCGAGGTGGCCGTGGGTAACGAGGATCTTCTCCAGCGTCACCCCGGTCTTCTCCAGTGCCTGCTTCAGCTTGTGCAGGTCACCGCCGGGATCGACCAGCGCGCCCTTCATCGTGGCCGTACACCACAGGAGCGAGCAGTTCTGCTGGAGGGGCGTGACGGGAATGATCCCCACGCGCATCTGTTGTTCGGTGCCTTGCGTCATGCCCTTGGAAATGGCCGCAGAGCGCCGCGAATGCAACCGGGCTGAAGTTTGTCCGCTTCAGGCGGATTCGGCACCGGCCCACGCCCCCACCCGACCTCCCATCAAGGATACACTAGTGGGAGGTCGGGTGGGGGCGTGGGCCGGTGCCGCTTCAACAGAACAAACTCTAGATGCGCCCGCCCTTCCAGACCACCCTGCCGATCACCTCGACGTCGCGGGCGCCGCATTCGACCGGCGGATAGGCCGGGTTGTCGCTGATCAGAACGACCAGCCCCGGCCGCGAGACGTCGATGCGCTTCACCAGCAGGCTGTCCCCCAGCCGAACGACGTGAATACCGTCGCGCAAGGCACGCAAGGTCCGGTCGACGAGGATTTCATCGCCGTCACGCAGCGTCGGCTCCATCGAATCGCCGCTCACCACGATGGTGGAGAGGTTTTCCGGCTGTAGCCCCATCGACCGCAGCCAGCGCCCGGAGAAGCGGATGGTGTCCACCACCTGCTCTCCTTCGGCCGTCGCCCCCGGCCCCGCCGAGGCCCCTACCGCCAGGCGCGGGACGTCGATCCAGCTGCGTCGGCGTGATTGCTCCGAAACGGCGTAGGAAATTTCCTTCGATTGCCCCAGTTCCGCCTCGTTCACTCCGAAGAACCGTGCGAGCATCCCCCGATCATGCTCCTCCAGCTTGCGCGGGCTGCCCTTGCGGATGAATTGCTGCAGATATGTAGGATTCTTGCCGAGCATGGCCGAGAGTTTGGACAAACTCACGCGCCGCTTCTCGGCCAGTTCCAGCAGGCGCAGACGGGTCGGGTCGCTTACCATTTTGTAATCCGTATCCGTAGGAAATTTCCTAGACATGTAGGATTTAGAACGGAACAAAATAGAAACATCAAGCGAATTCCTACATGAAAGGACCAGACCGGATGCTCCTGCGCGACATCGAGCGCTTCCTACGCCAGACCGACATGCCGTGGACCAAATTCGGCCGCCTTGCCGCGCAGGACCCGCGCTTCGTCGCGGATCTGCGCAACGGCCGGGTGCCCCGTGGCGATACCGCCGCGCGAGTCGAGCGGTTCATGCAGACCTACCTTACCGGCGCCGGGGAGAACCGCCATGCAGTCTGAACTCGTTCGAGAAATGCGCCAGGCTTTCGTGCCCGCAAAGGCCCCGGCACGCGGTCCGTGGCTGCGGCTGCTGTCCGAGGTGCTGGGCCTCGCCGGTTCCGAAGCCGAACTGCTGAGCCATGCCGAGCGCGACTGGGCAAGCGCCACGTTCTCCGGTGCCCGCCACACGATCGCGGTGGCCTTCGAAGGCGCCGAAGCGGTGGTTAAGGGAGAGGCATTCATCGCTGCCCTGCCCGACCACGAATTCACCGTCCCGCGCCATCTCGTGGCCGACGCGGCGTTAACGTCGGTCGAGCACCGGCAGGACCCGCCGCGCATGACCGTGCACATCGAAGTGCTGGTGCTGGTGGACTGCTGAGACCGCACTCCTCCCCGTTGCGCAGCAATGGGGAGGGGGACCGCCGACGCAGTCGGTGGGGGGGGGGGGGGGA
>NZ_ALVC01000113.1:0-29275 GCF_000293195.2 Sphingomonas sp. LH128 | reverse complement strand
GCAGGCGGGCGATCGATTCGGCGATCTCGCGCCGGTCGTGGTCCTCGAACCAGCCGGGCGCGCCGTTGGCGATGGCGGTCAGCGCCTCGTGCTGCGGCGACATATGGCGCTTGAGGGCAAGGCTCTGGCGGCGGATCATGGCGATCTTGTCGAGGGTCTGGTCGGTATAAGTATCGGCCGTCTCGTCCTCGAGGTCGTCGATCATGGCGTTCATGTCGACGATGGCGTGGCTCATGCGGTCGATCAGGTGCTCGGTGAGCGCGGTGACGAGCGCGCCCGCGTCATGCGGCCCGCTGCCCGCGTCGAGATCGTCGGCGACGAGGCGGGGTGTCTGCAGCGGCGCGCGGCGCAGGGTGACGACGCGGCTGCCGTCGCTCCACAACTGCAGCGAGAGCATGTCCTCGGGCGCGGCGCCGGGGTTGAAGTTGATCCCGCGCAGCGTCGCCACCAGCGTCTGCCCCTCGCGAAAGGCGCGGGGGCGGTTGGCGTCGCTGGTGAGCAGTTCGGCCGTGGGCTCGGGGATCGCGCAGTGCGCCTCCAGCCACTCCTGCATGCCGGGATGGGTGCGCAGGAGATGGATCCACAGCACTTCGCCCTGTACGCCGGGCTTCCAGCGCTGTGCCTCTTTCCATCCGACCACGCGCGCACCGCCCCGGCCGTCGAGCACGCGCCCGAACAGCAGCGGAAGTTCGGAGGACTCGTCGTCGGTGAGGGGTTTGTCGGAAGCATGCACAGTCATGGACGCGTGAATGCCCGAAATCGCGCGAAGTCGCCAGCACACCGGAATGCGTCTTCAATCCGCAAGGCAGAGCGCCTATAGAGGCTTCATGTCCTCCATCCGACCCTGGCGCGATATCGAGCGCCGCAAGAGCCGCCAGATCATGGTCGGCAGCGTCCCCGTCGGCGGCGGTGCGCCGATCACGGTCCAGACCATGACCAACACCCTGACTTCCGACGCGAAGGCGACGATCGAGCAGATCCGCCGCTGCGAGGACGCCGGGGCGGACCTCATCCGCGTCTCCTGCCCCGACGTCGAGTCGACGGCGGCGTTCCGGGAGATCGTGCGCGGATCGCGCGTGCCGCTGATCGCGGACATCCATTTCCACTACAAGCGCGCTCTGGAAGCCGCCGACGCGGGCGCGGCGTGCCTGCGCATCAACCCCGGCAACATCGGCTCGTCCGACCGCGTCGCCGAAGTGGTGCGCGCCGCCAAGGCCAACGGCTGCGCGATCCGCATCGGCGTGAACGCGGGCAGCCTCGAGAAGCACCTCCTCGAAAAGTACGGCGAGCCTTGCCCCGATGCCCTCGTCGAATCGGCGATGGACCACATCAAGCTGCTGCAGGATCACGACTTCCACGAGTACAAGGTGGCGGTGAAGGCCAGCGACGTGTTCCTCGCCGTCGCCGCCTATCAGGGGCTGGCGGACGCGGTGGACTGCCCGCTGCACCTCGGCATCACCGAGGCGGGCGGGCTGATCGGCGGCACCGTCAAGTCCTCGATCGGCATGGGCATGCTGCTGTGGTCGGGCATCGGCGACACCTTGCGCGTCTCGCTCTCGGCCGAGCCGGAAGAGGAAGTGCGCGTCGGCTTCGAGATGCTGAAGGCGCTCGGCCTGCGCACGCGCGGCGTTCGCGTGGTTTCCTGCCCCAGCTGCGCACGGCAGGGCTTCGATGTGATCCGCACCGTGGAGGCGCTGGAAGAACGCCTGCAGCATATCAAGACGCCGCTCTCGCTCTCGGTGCTGGGCTGCGTCGTCAACGGCCCCGGCGAGGCGCGTGAGACCGACATCGGCCTGACCGGCGGCGGCAACGGCAAGCACATGGTCTACCTTTCGGGCGTGACCGACCACACCGTGCAGAGCGAATCCATGCTCGACCACATCGTCAGCCTGGTGGAAGCCAAGGCGGCCGAGATCGAGGCCGCCAACGCCGCGCAGGAAGCCGTCGCGGCGGAGTGAGGCGTTCGCGGCATGGGCTTCGACAAGCTCAGCCTGAGCGGGATTGGAGGTTTACTCTACCCCCGCTCACCCTGAGCTTGTCGAAGGGTCAGGCACAGCTTGTCGAAGCCCCCACCGGCAGGATTTCAGGTCTCGGCCGAAGCCAGTTCCGCCAGCAGCCACGTCTCGAACGCCCGGATGATCGGGCGGTCGGCGTGGATCAGCGGATAGACCAGCGAGTGCAGCGTCTCGCGGATCGCGCATCCCGGTAGCGGCGCGACCAGCCGCCCTTCCGCCAGTTCGCGCTGGGCGAGGCGGGTCGATTCGAGCGCTACGCCCAGCCCGTTGGCAGCGGTGGCGATCACCATGAAACTGCGGTCGAAGCGCATCGCGTAAGCCTTCGGCGCCGGGACGCCGGCAAGTTCCGCCCAGCGCGCCCAGGTCACGCGGTTGCGGTCGCCGTTGATCAGCGGCAGCGCCATGACGTCCGCCGCGCAGGTGATCGAGGCGGCCATCTGCGGTGTGCAGAGCACCGTCACCTCCTCCTCCCCCAGCGGGATCGCCTTGACCGGGCCGGGCAGCGGCGGGCCGTTGACGATGTCGGCATCGACCTCGTCGGCGGCGAAGCGCGAATAGTCGGTGCTGGCGGTGATGCGGATGTCCATGCCGGGGTGGCTTTCGAGGAACGCGGGCAGGCGCGGGGTCAGCCACAGGGCCGCGAAGCTGGGCGCGGCGTGCAGGCGCAGGAACCGGGCGCGGCGGGCCGAGACTTCCTCCAGCCCGCGCCGGATCTCCACGAACCCGGCGGCGACGTGGCGGTACAGGGCCTCGCCGTCCGCGCTCAGTTTTATCTGCCGGAGGCTGCGGTCGAACAGGCGGGTGCCGAGGCTGTTCTCCAGCTTGGTGACCGCGTGGCTCACCGCGCTCGGCGTCAGGCCGAGTTCGTCTGCGGCCTGACGGAAGGAGCCCTGGCGGGCGGCGGCTTCGAAGACGCTGAGAGGCTGTAATGCAATCGGCATAGGTGAATCTCGGTCACCATATAGTGAGAAACGTCCATTTGTCATAGGTGCATGTGGAATTGATAAAGCGGCAACAGATCAGAAAAACTGACGCCGAGAGGATCGCACCAAACGCCCGCAGACCGGGCAGAAGGCAATCTCCTCGCGTCGTGAGGAGAATTGATGACCGTTTCCGCAACCAACATGCCGGTCGCCGAGCTTTCGCGCCGCGCCTACAACATCCGTCGCCATGCGCTGAAGATGGGTCAGGTTCAGGGTCAGGGCTATGTCGGACAGGCGCTCGGCGTCGCCGACGTACTCGCCGTCTCGTACTTCCGCGCGCTGACCTACCGTCCCGGTGAGCCGGAGTGGGAAGGCCGCGACCGGTTCCTGCTTTCCATCGGCCACTACGCCATCGCGCTTTACGCCGCGCTGATCGAGGCGGGGGTGATCCCGCTCGAGGAATTGGAGACCTACGGTTCGGACGACAGCCGTTTGCCGATGTCGGGCATGGCGTCGTACACGCCGGGCATGGAAATCTCGGGCGGTTCGCTGGGGCAGGGCCTCGGCATCGCCGTGGGCATGGGGCTTGGCCTCAAGCGCAAGGGCACCGGGCAGTTCGTCTACAACCTGATGTCGGACGGCGAACTGGGCGAAGGATCGACCTGGGAAGCCGCCGCCTCGGCTGCGCACTGGAAGCTCGACAACCTCATCACGATCGTCGATTTCAACAACCAGCAGGCCGACGGTCCCTCCACGCAGGTACTGGGCATGGGCGACATCGCCGCCAAGTTCGCCGCCTTCGGCTGGCATGCGCAGTTCGTGAACGGCAACGACATGGAAGCGCTCGTCGAAGCCTTCGACAAGGCCCGCGAACTGGACGATCCGCGCCCCCGCGTGATCGTCGCCGACACCCTGATGGGGCGCGGCGTGCCGTTCCTGGAGGAGCGCGAGAAGACGCACTTCATCCGCGTCGATGAGGACGAGTGGGACAAGGCCATCGAAGTGCTCGACGCCGGCTACGCCGCCGCAGCCGCCTGACCTTCTCCAGATTTACGAAAGACTGACCGCAATGTCCGTTGAAGCACCCGCTAAACCGCGCCTGAAGACGTCCGCGATGATCGCCTCGATCGCCGCCGAGGGCCAGCGCACCGTCGCTGCCCCGTTCGGCCATGCGCTCTCGAAGCTGGCCGAGACGAAGCAGAACATCGTCGGCATGTCCGCCGACCTCGCCAAGTACACTGACCTGCACATCTTCCAGCAGAACCACCCCGACCGGTTCTACCAGATGGGCATGGCCGAACAGCTCCTCATGATGTCGGGCGCAGGCATGGCGCGCGAAGGCTTCCAGCCCTGGCTGACGACCTATGCCGTCTTCGCCGCCCGCCGCGCCTACGACTTCCTGTGCCTCGCCATCGCCGAGGAAGGGCTGGACGTGAAGGTGTGCTGCGCGCTGCCCGGCCTCACCACCGGCTACGGTCCCTCGCATCAGGCGACCGAGGATCTGGCGATCTTCCGCGGCATGCCGGACCTCACCATCGTCGATCCGTGCGACGCGATCGACATCGAGCAGGCCGTGCCGCAGATTTCCGACCACAAGGGCGCGGTCTACATGCGCCTGCTGCGCGGCAAGGTGCCCGCCGTGCTGGACGAGTACGACTACAAATTCGAACTCGGCAAGGCGAAGATGCTGCGCGATGGCGCCGACGTGCTGTTCATCTCGTCCGGCCTGATGACCATGCGCACCCTTGAAGCCGCCGACCGCCTGCGCGCCGACAAGGTCGAGGCCGCCGTGCTCCACTGCCCGACGATCAAGCCGCTCGACGAGAAGACCATCATCGAGGCCGTCGCCGCCAAGCCCGGCCGTCTCGTCGTGGTGGCTGAGAACCATTCGGTGATCGGCGGTCTGGGCGAAGCGGTCGCTGCCTGCCTGCTGGGCAGCGGCACGGTGCCTTCGGGCTTCCGCCAGATCGGCCTGCCCGACAAGTTCCTCGACGCGGGCGCACTGCCCACGCTGCACGACCGCTACGGCATCTCGACCGACCAGGTCGTTGCCCGCACGCTTTCCTGGCTGGGTTAACCCTTCCGGGTCGCAACGGGAGCGCTTCCCGGCCGTTCTCAACGGGCCCGTGAAGCGCTCCTTCGAAAACCGTATCAAAGAACATAAAAGGAGAGAGGCGTTGAGTCTCGCAACCGAGATGCCGCGCGATGTCGCCGCGCCCAAGGACGAACACCGCGAACGCCTGTACGCCAAGGTGACCTGGCGGCTGATGCCGTTCCTGTTCTTCTGCTTCTTCGCGGCCTACCTCGACCGCGTGAACGTCGGCTTCGCCAAGCTGCAGATGGCGAGCGAGCTGGGCCTCAGCGAATATGTCTACGGCCTTGGCGCGGGCATCTTCTTCATCGGCTACGCGCTGTTCGAGGTGCCCAGCAACCTCATCATGCACAAGGTCGGCGCGCGGTTGTGGATCGCGCGGATCATGATCACCTGGGGCATCATCTCAGGGCTTTTCGCCTTCGCGCAGACGCCGATGCACTTCTATATCCTGCGCTTCCTGCTGGGCCTTGCCGAAGCCGGGTTCGCGCCGGGCGTGCTGCTCTACATCACCTACTGGTTCCCCTCGGCCCGCCGGTCGCGCGCGATGTCGATCTTCTTCATCGCCATTCCGATCTCGGGCGTACTCGGCTCGCCGCTGTCGGGGTGGATCATGGACACCTTCCACGGCTCGTCGGGCTGGGGCGGCTGGCGCTGGCTGTTCCTGCTCGAAGCGATCCCCGCGCTGATCGCCGGCGTCGCCACCTTCTGGATGCTGCCCAACCGTCCGGCCGACGTCGACTGGCTGTCGGCTGACGACAAAAAGATCATCGAGGCCGATCTCGCCGAGGACAACCGCGAGAAGACCGCGCACATGTCGCTCCGCCAGTTCCTGGCCGACAAGCGCCTGTGGCTGCTCAGCCTGCTCTATTTCTGCATCGTCATGGGTCAGTACGCGATCTCGTTCTGGCTGCCGACGATGGTGAAAGCGGCGGGCGTCACCGATCCGCTGGAGAACGGCCTGATCAGCGCGATCCCCTTCCTGTTCGCGGTCGTCGTCATCCTCGTCCTTGCCCGCAGCGCCGACCTTCGCCGCGAGCGCCGCTTCCACCTGATGCTGCCGATGGCGATGGGTGCGATCGCCCTTGCGCTCTCGCCGCTGGCGATCGGCAACCTGCCACTCTCGGTGCTGATCCTCTCGTTCGCGACGGCGGGCCTGCTGACCCAGACCGCGCAGTTCTGGTCGATCCCGCCCGCCTTCCTCGGCGGCGTGTGGGCGGCGGCAGGCATCGGCGCGATCAACGCGATCGGCAATGTCGCGGGCTTCGTCTCACCCTTCGTCATCGGCTAGGTGGTGGACGCCACCAAGTCGCTGTCGGCCGGGCTCTACACCATCACCGCGGTCGAACTGATCGGCGTGGCCCTCGTGCTGCTGATCCCCGCCCGTCAGGTCAATCGCTGAGGAATTTCGTACAATGAGCAAGGTAGCATTCGTCGGCCTGGGTGCCATGGGCATGCCGATGGCCCTCAACCTCCTGAAGGCGGGCCACGCCGTCACCGGTTTCGACCTTCGCACCGAGCCGATGGAGGCTCTGGTCAAGGCAGGCGGCTCCTCCGCCACCAGCGCGGCGGGCGCGGCCGAGGAAGCCGACGTGCTGATGCTGATGGTGGTCAACGCCGCGCAGGCTCGTTCGGTCCTGTTCGACGGCGGCGCGCTGGCGGCGCTGCCCGAAGGCGCCGTGGTGCTGCTGACTGCGACCTGCCCGCCGATGGAAGTCGCCGCGATCGCATCCGAGGTCGAGGCCGCAGGCCGCCGTTTCGTCGATGCGCCGGTTTCGGGCGGTACGGCGGGGGCGAAGGCGGGCTCGCTGTCGATGATGGTCGCCTGTTCGGATGCGCTTTTCGCCGAACTCAATCCGGTGCTGTCGGGCGTCGGCGGCAAGCTGTTCCACGTCGGCCAGAACGCCGGGCAGGGCTCTGCGGTGAAGGTCGTCAACCAGCTGCTGTGCGGCGTCCACATCGCCGCCGCCGCCGAAGCCCTGGCGCTGGCGAAGCAGGTGGGCGTCGAACCCGCGATGGCGCTGGAGATCCTCGGTGGATCGGCGGCGGCGAGCTGGATGCTCAACGATCGCGGCCCGCGCATGCTGGAGGCCGAGCCCGAAGTGACGAGCGCGATCGACATTTTCGTCAAGGACCTCGGCCTCGTGCTGGAGGCCGGGCGCGGCGCCAGGGCGGCGACCCCGCTGGCGGCGCTGGCCCACCAGTTCTTCCTGAGTACCTCGGGGCGCGGCGACGGCACCGTCGACGACAGCCAGGTCATCCGCGCCTACGACCTGCTCAACGGGACCTGACGTACATGCCCATTCGTCATTGCGAGCGAAGCGAAGCAATCCAGGGCGGCGTGGTGCTGCCCTGGATCGCCGCGGACCTTTGGTCCTCGCGATGACGAGGCGAGTGAACACAAGCACTCGCTGGCAACCAACCCACGCTGAGACGGGCTGCCGGACCCACCGGCACGCCGCCGGGCGCGCCTATGCGCCCCGGCGAGCGGCCCGCTGCGTCCATCCGAGAGGACACCGAAATGCCCGCAGCCACGCTTCCCCCGCCGCCGCCCTCGATCGAGGTCGTGCAGGTCGCCGCACGCGATACCAAGGACCAGACCTGGTCCACCGAAACCACGCCCAAGCAGTCGGAGCCGTTCGAACGATCGGGCCCGAAGACAACCGCCGCTTCCGCCCCGGCCGAACAGCCGCACCTGCTGGGCGACTGGGCGGGCATCCGCACTTCGCTGGAGGACATCGGCATCAAGCCGACCATCAGCTACATCGGCTTCGTCGCGGGCAACCTGAATTCGGGCACCAGCAAGCAGGCGCAGTACGCCGGGCAGCTGGGCGCCGGTCTCGACTTCGACATGGGCAAGATTGCCGGGATCGAGGGCGGCACCTTCCGCGCCGCCGTCACCAACCGGCACGGCAACAACGTCAACGACACCAACGACCTCGACCTGCTGCAGTACCCGCAGGGCGTGTTCGGCGCCGGGCAGATATGGCGTCTGGCGGCGCTGTGGTATCAGCAGAAGCTGGGTCCTGCGGAGATCAAGCTGGGCAAGATGTCGATGGGCGAGGACTTCGGCTCCACCACCTGCCACTTCCAGAGCCTGTACTTCTGCGGCGTCGTGCCGGGTCACACCAGCTTCAACTACTGGTACAACTTCCCCGTCACCACCTGGGGCGGCCGGGTGAAGGTGAAGGACAAGCTGGGTTACACGATGGTCGGCGTCTACCAGCGCAACGACAACAATTTCCCGCAGAACAAGGGCTTCTACATGGGCTTCAAGGGCCAGGGCGCCTTCGTCGCCGTGGAGCGCGGATTCGATGTGAAGCTGGGCGGCAACCCGAAACTGGCGGGCACGTACAAGGTCGGCGCGTTCTTCGACACCTCCAAGAGCAACAATCTCGTCTATGACGACAATGGCGGCTTCGCGCAGCTGACCGGCGACCCGCTCGCGCGTGAACGTGGCCGGGCCAGCATCTATGCCGTCGCCCGCCAGCAGTTCACCGCTCCCGACGCCGACGGCGCGGGGGCTCTGGAAGCCTTCTTCAACTTCGTGAGCGCCGACCACCGGACCAACAAGCTGGTCAATGTCATCACAGCGGGCGTCACGTATTCGGGCCTGATCCCCGGCCGTCCCAAAGACCAGATTGGCCTCGCCATCGGCCGCTCACGCGTGAACCGCAACTTGCGCGACCTGCAGGACGCGCGCAACGCGGCGCTGGGCGAGGATATCGAGCCGCAGAGCAACGAATACGCGATCGAGGCGAACTATTCGATTGCCCTGATGCCCGGCCTGAGCCTGCGCCCGAACCTGCAGTGGTACATCAATCCCGGTGGCCGTCAGGGCGCGAAGAACGTGCTGGTCGCGGGCACCGGCATTTTCGCGAACTTCTGACAGATGGCAAAAGGCCCCGCTGGATCGCTCCGGCGGGGCCTTTTTCACGGTAAGGACGATGTCCTTTCCCGATGGATCAGAAGTGCGCGACGACACCGGCCATCGGGCGGATGCTGTCGAAGTCGTAAGTGTCGACTTCGAAGCGCAGACGCAGGCCGCCGTTGCCGGTCACGCCGCCCAGGCCGATGTCCTTGGGGCCGACTTCGACACCGACGCCGTAGATCCAGTCCTTCTGGTCCGAATAGGCGCGTTTGCCGTTGACCCACTCGTGTCCAGCCGAGGCGTAGATCATGCCGCTGTCACCGGCGCGGGCGCCGACGCGGCCCTTCACGCCGTATTCCCAGTCGATGTCGCCGAAGCCCTTGGCGACGTTGCCTTCGGCACCGACGAAGACCGGGCCGAGCGGCACGTTCACACCCGCGACGCCCTGGATCAGCGCGCCGTTCATCTTGCCGCCGCGCGGGGAGCCGAACTCGCTGCGCTTGTCGTAGCTGTCATAGCCGCCCATGATCCCGAAATAGGGCTCGATGCCGAAGGCGGGCGTGCCGTCAGGCGCGGTGGCCTCGGTGGTCGCCGAAGTATCGGCGTCCTGCGCGTAACCGGCGACGGGAAGCGTGGCGATCAGGGCAGCCGCGCAGAGTGCAATCTTCTTCATAACTCAAACTCCATCATGGCAGCCGGGGGGAAAGCGCCGCCAGTTGTACGAGGGATCGAGGGGCGCGGCATCGCTGCCGTGTCCGTACAGGGACGCAGCAAACGGCACCGCCGTGCGGGGGTAACGAGGTCTGTTCGCGTTGGGGTGACGGGATGGACCGGCAGCTATCGCGCTGCGCCGCCGCCGTGGCGGGAAAGGTCCATGTACCTGATCAACAACAGTTCGTGTGTCTTAGCTACCTTCGATCATCTCATGAGGGGAAACCCGAGGGTGCACGGGGGGTTCCGCTCAACTCGTCGATGGCGACAGATGTGTGACATTCATGCAACGAAAATTCCGTCGGAACTCACCTCCGTCATCCCTGCCTCTGCGGGGATGACGGAGATGTTAAGCCCGGGCGCCGGATGCAAAAAGCCCCGCCGGATCGCTCCAGCGGGGCTCTTCAATTTGCCCTGAGGGGAGAGGCTTATTCGGCCTCGTCGCCCTTGATCAGGTAATCGCCGGCATCGGCGTCGGTGCCGTGGGTCTCGCCCTCGACTGCCGCGAGCGGGCTGTCGCCCAGGTCGTCCGCCGCGTTGCGCAGCAGTTCGGCTTTGTGCTCTTCCTCGGCGGTGTTGGCGAGGATCATGGCTTCCTGCACGCGGCGGGTGGCCGCGCGGAGCGCCGCGTCACGGCTGGAGGCCGCCACGCGAACGCGGTTCATGCCCGCACCCGTACCGGCCGGGATCAGACGACCGACGATGACGTTCTCCTTGAGACCGATCAGCGAGTCCTTCTTGCCCTCGACCGCCGCCTGCGTGAGCACGCGGGTGGTTTCCTGGAACGACGCGGCCGAGATGAACGAGCGGGTCTGCAGCGAGGCCTTGGTGATGCCCAACAGCACCGGCTTGCCCACTGCAGGGCGCTTGCCCTCGGGAAGCTTGCTGTTGATCTCGGCCATTTCCTCGTAGTCGACCTGCTCGGCCGCCAGCAGCGTGGTGTCGCCGCCGTCGGTGATCTCGACCTTCTGCAGCATCTGGCGAACGATCACCTCGATGTGCTTGTCGTTGATCTTCACGCCCTGCAGTCGGTAGACTTCCTGGATTTCCGCAACCAGGTATTCCGCCAGCGCTTCCACGCCGAGGACTTCCAGGATGTCGTGCGGATCGGGCGAGCCCGAAACCAGGTTGTCGCCCTTCTTGACCCAGTCACCTTCCTGAACGTCGACGACCTTCGACTTCGGGATCAGGTACTCCACCGGTTCACCCTCTTCCGGGATGATCGCGATCTTGCGCTTAGCCTTGTAGTCGCGGACGAACTCGATGCGGCCGGAGACCTTGGCGATGACCGCGTTGTCCTTCGGCTTGCGGGCCTCGAACAGTTCGGCGACGCGCGGCAGACCACCGGTGATGTCGCGGGTCTTGGCGGCTTCGCGGCTGGCACGGGCGATGATGTCGCCCGCTTCGACCGTCTGGCCGTCCTCAACCGAGAGCGTGGTGCCCGGCGCCATCATGTAGCGGGCCGATTCGCCGCTCGCGTCGTCGAGAAGGGTGATGCGCGGACGCAGATCTTCCTTCTTCTTGGCGCGGGCCGTCGAACGGTCCTCGGTGACGACGCGGCTGGTCATGCCGGTGGCGTCATCGACGTGCTCGGTCAGGGTGCGGGTGTCGATCAGGTCCTGATACTTGATGATACCCGACGTCTCGGTGATGATCGGCAGGGTGAACGGATCCCACTCGGCCAGGCGTTCGCCCTGCTCGACCTTGGCGCCGTTCTTGTGCAGCAACACCGTACCGTAAGGCACGCGGTGCAGTGCGCGTTCACGGCCTTCGGTGTCGAACAGCACGATCTCGCCGTTACGGGCCAGCGACAGCATGCGGCCGCGCTTGTCCACGATCGTCGGGATGTCGCGATATTCGACATGGCCCGCGCTGATCGCTTCGAGGTGCGAGGTTTCGTTCAGCTGTGCCGCACCGCCGATGTGGAAGGTACGCATGGTCAGCTGCGTGCCCGGTTCACCGATCGACTGCGCCGCGATGACGCCGACGGCTTCACCGATGTTCACCGGCGTACCGCGAGCGAGGTCACGGCCGTAGCAGGTGCCGCAGACGCCCTGGGTCGCTTCGCAGATCAGCGGCGAGCGGATGCGCGCCGACTGCAGGCCGGTCACTTCGATCGCAGCCACGGCGGCTTCGTCGAGGAGCTGGCCCTTGGTCGCGATGACGTTGCCTTCCTTGTCGACGATGTCCTCGGCCAGGGTACGACCCAGGATACGCTCGGCGAGCGAGGCGATCACCGAACCGCCCTGCACGATCGAACGCATTTCCAGCGCGCGCTCGGTGCCGCAGTCGTCGACGACGACGACGCAGTCCTGCGAAACGTCGACCAGACGGCGGGTCAGGTAACCCGAGTTCGCCGTCTTGAGCGCCGTATCCGCGAGGCCCTTACGGGCGCCGTGGGTCGAGTTGAAGTATTCAAGAACGGTCAGACCTTCCTTGAAGTTCGAGATGATCGGCGTTTCGATGATCTCGCCCGACGGCTTGGCCATGAGGCCGCGCATACCGGCAAGCTGCTTCATCTGCGCCGGGCTACCACGCGCACCCGAGTGGCTCATCATGTAGATCGAGTTGATCTGTGCCATGCGGCCGGTTTCGGGGTCGATCGGCTGGGCCTTGATCTCGTCCATCATGGCGTTCGCCACTTGGTCGCCGCAGCGGCTCCAGGCGTCGATCACCTTGTTGTACTTCTCCTGCTGGGTGATGAGACCGTCCTGGTACTGCTGCTCGTAGTCGGCAACCAGTTCCTTGGTCTCGGCCACCAGCGCCACCTTCGAGTCCGGAATGATCATGTCATCCTTGCCGAAGGAGATGCCCGCCTTGAACGCGTTGCGGAAGCCGAGCGACATGATCGCGTCGGCGAACAGCACCGTGTCCTTCTGGCCGGTGTGACGGTAGACCTGATCGATGACGTCACCGATTTCCTTCTTGGTGAGAAGGCGGTTGACGACGTCGAAGGGCACCGTGTGCGACTTCGGCAGGCATTCACCCAGGAGCATGCGGCCCGGGGTGGTCTGGAAGCGCTTCATGTACTGCTGACCGTTCTCGTCGGTCTGCGGCACGCGGGCCTCGATCTTCGAGTGCAGGGTCACGGCACCGACGTGCAGCGCCTGGTGCACTTCGGCCATGTCCGCGAACTTCATGCCTTCGCCCGGCTCGCCGTCGCGGTCGAGCGACAGGTAGTACAGGCCGAGGATCATGTCCTGCGAAGGCACGATGATCGGCTTGCCGTTGGCAGGCGAGAGGATGTTGTTGGTCGACATCATCAGCACGCGCGCTTCAAGCTGGGCTTCCAGCGAGAGCGGCACGTGGACGGCCATCTGGTCACCGTCGAAGTCGGCGTTGAAGGCCGAGCAGACGAGCGGGTGAAGCTGGATCGCCTTGCCTTCGATCAGGACCGGCTCGAACGCCTGGATGCCCAGGCGGTGGAGCGTCGGGGCGCGGTTCAGCATGACCGGGTGCTCGCGAATGACTTCGTCGAGGATGTCCCAGACTTCCTTGCGCTCCTTCTCGACCCACTTCTTGGCCTGCTTCAGGGTCATCGACAGACCCTTGGCGTCCAGACGGGCGTAGATGAACGGCTTGAACAGCTCGAGCGCCATCTTCTTGGGCAGGCCGCACTGGTGCAGCTTAAGTTCCGGACCGGTCACGATGACCGAACGGCCCGAGTAGTCGACGCGCTTGCCGAGCAGGTTCTGACGGAAGCGGCCCTGCTTGCCCTTGAGCATGTCGGACAGCGACTTCAGCGGGCGCTTGTTGGCGCCGGTGATGACGCGGCCACGGCGGCCGTTGTCGAACAGGGCATCGACCGCTTCCTGCAGCATGCGCTTTTCGTTGCGCACGATGATGTCCGGCGCGCGCAGTTCGATCAGGCGCTTCAGACGGTTGTTGCGGTTGATGACGCGGCGATACAGGTCGTTGAGGTCCGAGGTCGCGAAGCGGCCACCGTCCAGCGGCACCAGCGGGCGCAGTTCGGGCGGGATGACCGGCACGACGTCGAGGATCATCCACTCGGGGCGGTTGCCCGAATCGATGAACGATTCCACGACCTTGAGGCGCTTGATGATCTTCTTGGGCTTGAGTTCCGACTTGGTCGTCTCAAGTTCCTGCAGCAGATCCGCGCGCTCCTGCTCGAGGTCGAGGTTCATCAGCATGTGCTTGACGGCCTCGGCGCCGATGCCGGCCGAGAAGGCGTCTTCGCCATACTCGTCCTGGGCGTCGAGCATCTCGTCTTCGGTCAGGAGCTGGTACTTCTCGAGCGGGGTCAGGCCCGGCTCGATGACGATGTAGCTCTCGAAGTAGAGGACGCGCTCAAGCAGCTTGAGCTGCATGTCGAGCAGCAGGCCGATGCGCGAAGGCAGCGACTTGAGGAACCAGATGTGCGCGACCGGCGCGGCCAGTTCGATGTGGCCCATGCGCTCGCGGCGCACCTTGGTGACGGTGACTTCGACGCCGCACTTTTCGCAGACGACGCCCTTGTACTTCATGCGCTTGTACTTGCCGCACAGGCACTCGTAGTCCTTCACGGGACCGAAGATGCGGGCGCAGAACAGGCCGTCACGCTCGGGCTTGAACGTGCGGTAGTTGATGGTTTCCGGCTTCTTAATCTCGCCGAAGGACCAGGAGCGGATGCGCTCGGGGCTCGCCAGTCCGATCTGGATCTGGTCGAACGTCTCGGGCTTCGCCATCTGGTTCGTGAACTTGGTCAGGTCGTTCATAGTTTTATCCCTCTAGAGGGTGAAATCTTGTCTGGGCGGGAGAGAGTAGGGGCGAGGCCGAAGCCTCGCCCTTGCATCCCTTACTCCGCCGCCAGGGCGACGCCGTCGTCGTCTTCGGCATCGTCGTGGCTGGTCAGCTCGACGTTGAGACCCAACGAGCGCATTTCCTTGACGAGAACGTTGAAGCTCTCGGGAATGCCGGCCTCGAAGGTGTCGTCGCCCTTGACGATCGCTTCGTAGACCTTGGTGCGGCCGACAACGTCGTCGGACTTCACCGTCAGCATTTCCTGCAGGGTATATGCGGCGCCGTAGGCCTGGAGAGCCCAGACCTCCATCTCACCGAAGCGCTGGCCGCCGAACTGCGCCTTACCGCCCAGCGGCTGCTGGGTGACGAGCGAGTACGGACCGATCGAACGGGCGTGGATCTTGTCGTCGACAAGGTGGTGCAGCTTGAGCACGTACTTCATGCCCACCGTGACCTTACGATCGAAGCGGTCGCCGGTGCGGCCGTCGAACAGGTCAACCTGACCCGATTCGTCCAGACCTGCCAGCTTGAGCATGTCGGTGACGTCCTTCTCGACCGCGCCGTCGAACACCGGCGAGCCCATCGGCACGCCCTTGCGGACGGAGTCGGCGAACTCGACGATCTGGTCGTCCGTGCGCTCGGCGATGTCTGCGGCGTAGTTGTCGCCGTAGATTTCGGTCAGCAGTTCACGAACGGCCTCGGGCGGCTGCCCTGCGACCGGGTTGGGGTTGGCCACGCGCCATGCGTCCAGAGCATCGCCGATGCGCTTGCCCAGACCGCGTGCGGCCCAGCCAAGGTGCGTCTCGAAGATCTGGCCCACGTTCATGCGCGAAGGCACGCCGAGCGGGTTCATCACGAAGTCGACGGGGGTGCCGTCTTCCAGGAAGGGCATGTCTTCCAGCGGCAGGATGCGGCTGATGATACCCTTGTTGCCGTGACGGCCGGCCATCTTGTCGCCCGGCTGCAGCTTGCGCTTCACCGCGACGAAGACCTTGACCATCTTCAGGACGCCCGGAGCCAGCTCGTCGCCGCGCTCCAGCTTTTCCTTGCGGTCCTCGAACTTCTCCTGGATCGCCTTGACGGTGAGGTCGTACTGGGTCTTGACCGCTTCGAGCTGCGACTGGACGTGGTCGTCGGCAACGCCGAACTTCCACCACTCGTGACGCTCGACTTCGGCCAGCACCTCGTCGGTGATGTCCACGCCCTTCTTGAGGCCCTTGGGCGCCGAGGTGGCGACCTGGCCGAGGAGCATGTCCTTTAGACGGTTGTAGGTGGCGCGGTTGAGGATCGCACGCTCGTCCTCGCGGTCCTTGGCGAGGCGTTCGATTTCCTCGTTCTGGATCGCGCGGGTACGGTCGTCGACCTCGATGCCGTGGCGGTTGAAGACGCGCACGTCGACGATGGTGCCCGAAACGCCCGGCGGCAGACGCAGCGAAGTGTCGCGGACGTCCGAAGCCTTTTCACCGAAGATGGCGCGCAGGAGCTTTTCTTCCGGCGTCATCGGGCTTTCGCCCTTCGGGGTGATCTTGCCGACGAGGATGTCACCGGGGTGCACTTCGGCGCCCACGTAGACGATGCCCGCTTCGTCGAGGTTGCGCAGGGCTTCCTCGCCGACGTTCGGGATGTCGCGGGTGATGTCTTCCGGACCCAGCTTGGTGTCGCGGGCCATCACCTCGAACTCGTCGATGTGGATCGACGTGAACACGTCGTCCTTCACGATGCGCTCGGAAATGAGGATGGAGTCCTCGTAGTTGTAGCCGTTCCAGGGCATGAACGCGACGAGCACGTTGCGGCCCAGTGCCAGCTCGCCGAACTCGGTCGATGGGCCGTCGGCGATGATCGTGCCGGTCTCGACCAACTCGCCCACCTTCACCAGCGGGCGCTGGTTGATGCAGGTCGACTGGTTGGAACGCTCGAACTTCTGCAGGCGGTAGATGTCGACGCCCGACTTGCCGGCTTCGATGTCGCCCGAGGCGCGGATGACGATACGGGTCGCATCGACCTGGTCGACGATGCCGGCGCGCAAGGCCGAGATCGCGGCGCCCGAGTCACGAGCGACGGTCTCTTCCATGCCGGTGCCGACGTAAGGCGCATCGGCCTTCACGAGCGGCACGGCCTGACGCTGCATGTTCGAGCCCATGAGAGCGCGGTTGGCGTCGTCGTTTTCCAGGAACGGAATGAGCGATGCGGCGACCGAGACGAGCTGCTTGGGCGAAACGTCCATCAGCGTGATCTGGTCCCGCGGGCTCATCACGAATTCGCCGTTCTGGCGAGCCGAGACGAGTTCCTCGACGAACGAGCCGTCACCGGTCAGTTCGGCCGAAGCCTGCGCGACGGTGTGCTTCTGCTCTTCCATCGCCGAGAGGTAGACGACGTCCTTGGTCACCTTGCCGTCGAGCACCTTGCGGTACGGCGTCTCGATGAAGCCGTACTTGTTGACGCGCGCGAAGGTCGACAGCGAGTTGATCAGACCGATGTTCGGGCCTTCCGGCGTTTCGATCGGGCAGATGCGGCCGTAGTGGGTCGGGTGAACGTCGCGGACTTCGAAGCCGGCGCGCTCACGGGTCAGACCGCCCGGGCCCAAGGCCGAAACACGGCGCTTGTGGGTGACTTCCGAAAGCGGGTTGGTCTGGTCCATGAACTGCGAGAGCTGCGAGGAACCGAAGAACTCGCGAACGGCAGCCACGGCGGGCTTGGCGTTGATGAGGTCGTTCGGCATGACCGTCGACACGTCCACCGACGACATGCGCTCCTTCACGGCGCGCTCCATGCGCAGCAGGCCGACGCGGTACTGGTTTTCCAGCAACTCGCCCACCGAACGCACGCGGCGGTTGCCGAGGTTGTCGATGTCGTCGATCTCGCCCTTGCCGTCCTTCAGGCCGACAAGCTCCTTCACCACGGCGAGGATATCCTCGACGCGCAGGGTGGTGACGGTGTCCTCGGCATCAAGGCCGAGGCGCATGTTCATCTTGACGCGGCCAACGGCCGAGAGGTCGTAGCGGTCGGCGTCGAAGAACAGGCCGTCGAACAGGGCTTCGGCGGTTTCCTTCGTCGGCGGCTCGCCCGGACGCATGACCTTGTAGATCGCTTCCAGACCCATATCGCGATTCTCGGCCTTGTCGGCCTTCATCGTGTTGCGGATCCAGGGACCGGTGTTGACTTCGTCGATGTCGAGCAGGTCGATCTGGTCGAAGCCCGCCGCGTCGAGCGCGTCGAGGTTTTCCGGCGTCACTTCATCACCGGCTTCGATGTAGATGCGGCCGGTCGACTCGTCGATCAGGTCCTTGGCGGAATAGCGGCCGAAGATTTCCTCGGTCGGCAGCAGCAGCTCTTCCAGACCGTCCTTCTGCGCCTTGTTCGCGGCGCGCGGGGAGATCTTGGTGCCGGCGGCGAACACGACTTCGCCCGACTTCGCATCGACGATGTCGAAGGTCGGCTTCGCGCCGCGCCATGCCTCGGGGGTGTAGGGCAGCTGCCAGCCGCCCGAACCACGCTTCCACGACATGGTGGCGTAGAAGTGGTTCAGCACCTGCTCGCCGTCGAGACCCAGCGCGTAGAGCAGCGAGGTGACGGGCAGCTTGCGCTTGCGGTCGATGCGGACGTTGACGATGTCCTTGGCGTCGAACTCGAAGTCGAGCCACGAACCGCGGTACGGGATCACGCGGGCGGCGAAGAGGAACTTGCCCGAAGCGTGGGTCTTGCCGCGGTCATGGTCGAACAGGACGCCCGGCGAGCGGTGCATCTGCGAAACGATGACGCGCTCGGTGCCGTTGATGAAGAAGGTGCCGTTCTCCGTCATCAGGGGCATGTCGCCCATGTAGACGTCCTGCTCCTTGATATCGAGGACCGAGCGAGTCTCGGTCTCGGCGTCGACCTCGAACACGATGAGGCGCAGTGTGACCTTCATCGGCGCGGCGTAGGTGATGCCGCGCTGGCGGCACTCGGTCACGTCGTACTTGGGGTCTTCCAGCTCGTAGTGGACGAAGTCCAGCTCGCTGGTGCCCGCGAAGTCGCGGATCGGGAACACCGAACGCAGGGTCTTCTCGAGGCCCGAGACGTAGCCGACCGACGGGTCCGAGCGCAGGAACTGTTCGTAGCTCTCGCGCTGGACTTCGATCAGGTTGGGCATCTGGACGACTTCGTGGATGTCGCCGAAGATCTTGCGGATGCGCTTCTTCGCAGTGCGCACCAGCGGCGTGGTGTCGATGGGCTTGGTGGCCATGAGCTGGTCTTTGCCTCTTCGTGTGAGGACCGAGTCGCAAGGGACACGGCCTTCGTAAAAATTCGTCGTCGCGAGTGACGTCGCCTGCCCGAAAGCAGACCATCCGGAACGCAAGAAAGGCCGCCCGGCACGCGGATTCCCGGGGTTCGGGTCTCCATGCGGCCTGCAGCCTTCCACGTCGGATGAAATCCCGATCGCCTCCTTCCCGGGCGTGTCCCCGCGCATGGACATGCCTTGCTCGAAGCGATCGAGCGAGGCCGCCATATAGGAGCCGGGGTGCAGGGTGTCAAACGGCGTGAACGGGCGAATGCCGTTAATCTGGCGTAAATCCGCCGAAAACCGTGTTCTTGCCGAAAGCATCAACTCGTCGCAGGAGGTCGATCGGACCGTCCCGTATTCCGCACTTGCGAAAGGACTTTTGCACAGGGCGCGCATTGTTTCCGGTATGATACACTTTTCCGTCCCCCGCTCGCCCAGCGCACTGACCGCGATTGCCGCTGTCCTCGCGCTTTCCGCAATCCCGGCCGCTGCGCAGGAAGTGCAGGCTCCTGCGACGACGCCTTCGCTGTCACTGCCGCAGGATATTAGCGCCACGCCGCCTTCCGCCGCTCCGGCGACCACGCCGAACGTCACGCTGCCGCCTGAATCGACCGCGCCGCTCAACGTGCCCACCGACACTGCCACCACGGCGGGCACGGCACCGACTTCGGTGACGCCGACGCAGCAGCAGACTGTCGTTCTGCCTGACGTGCCGCCGCCCGCCACTCCCGATGAGGCTGCAGCCGAACCGTCGAGCACGGCGGCGCGGACGCGTACAACGACCCGCGTTTCTGCCGCGCCGCGCGCCGAACGCGCCGCGCCGGTGCAGCCAACTGTCCCGACCGCTCAGGATAACGGCACTGCAGGCGATGGCACGCTGGCTCAAGGTTCCGTTCCGCCCGCAGCTCCGGCTCCCGCGCGCGCCGAAGTCCCGCCGCCTGCCGCCCAGCCAGCGCCGCCGACCACCGACGGCGATGGCTTCCCGGTGGCCGAAGTCGCCGGCATTCTTGCCGCGCTTGGCGTGGCGGGCGTGGGCATCGCCGCGATGCGTCGCCGTCGCTCCGATCCGGTCTACGAGGAGGCCGAGTATGTGCCCGAGCCGCTTGAGCCGGTGGGTGCGCTTGAGCCGGTTCCCGCCCCCGCGCCAGTGGTCGAAGCGGTGCATCCTGCAGTCGCCGAGCCCATCGTTGCCGAGCCCGTTCCGGTGCAGCGTGATCGCGTGATCGCTGGCAATTCGGCCACGGCGATCCTTGCGGCCTCGCCGTTGCCGCAGACCCCGGAGGAGCGCTACGAACTGCTCGACGCCATGGCCGCCGCCGACCCTGACGAGGGGAATCCCTTCACATCGCGCAAGGGCAGGCTGCGCCGCGCGCGTCTTCAGTTGCAGCATCGCGAGAGTCTGGAAGCCGAGGGCAAGGCTGGAAACCGCTTCGACTTCCGCACCTACAGGCCGTCGATCAAGACTCCCGGGGCCTCCACCCCTGCAACCAACCAGGAGCTTACCGACGCCTGACCGGCCCGGCCCGCCGGTTGTCACGCCCGGCGACATGGTCGAGCCCCAACGGGGGCGGCTCCAGACCGGAGCCGCCCCTTTTTTGCGCGCCCAACGGCAACATATCGTTTTTCGATATTATCGATTGACGATATGCAGAATCGGATTTATTGAATCTCGATATCAAGCATATCGGAGAACGAACAATGATCCGCCCTGACACGCACCGGATGGCACCGCCTCTGCTCTCGCTGCTCCTTGCGACGCTCTTTCTGGCCGGCTTCTGGCTCCCCACCGTCACGGCCCCCGCCGAGGCATCGGCCCACGGGCAAGTGATCGTCATCGGAGCGCGGGTCGTCCCCGCGCTCATGTGATCCGGACGGGAAGGAAACCAGACGATGAACACGATCACCCGTGACCCGCTCCTCGCCATCGCCAAGGGCGTTCTATGGTTCCTCATGGCGGTCCTGGCGCTCGGCATGGGCGCGAGCCTGCTGGCAGCGCCGCTGCTGGCGATCTTCCACGGACCCGCAAGCACCGCGCTGGCAGAGCATCTGGAGAGCGTGCCGACTGGACCGTTCCTCTGGGCGATCGCGGGCATCCTGCTGCTGGCGGCACTGCTCTGCGCCTTGCTGCTGCGCCTGTTCCAGCTCCTCAAGCGCATCGTCGATACGGTTGGCGAAGGCGATCCCTTCGTGCCCGACAACGCCTCGCGCCTCACGCAGATGGCCTGGCTGACGCTCGCGGTGCAGCTCGTCGGCCTGCCGATGTCCGGTATCGGCGCGTGGATCAACGCGCTCACCAAGGGCCAGGGCCATACCGACCTGGAAGTGATCGGCGGCGTCGACGGCAACGGCCTGCTGCTCATGCTGATCCTGTTCATCCTCGCCCGCGTCTTCCGCAAGGGCGCCCAGATGCGTGCCGACCTCGAAGGGATGGTGTGATGGGCGACGAAACGGAAGGCACGAACATCGTGGTCAAGCTCGACGACCTGCTCCACGCCCGCCGCATGACGTTGACCGAACTGGCCGAGCGGATCGGCATCACGCTCGCCAACCTCTCGATCCTCAAGACCGGCAAGGCCAAGGCGATCCGTTTCTCCACGCTGGAGGCGATCTGCCGCGAACTGGGCTGCCAGCCGGGCGATCTGCTGGGCTACGAGGCGCACTGAACCCGGGGCCACGGCGAGACTTGCCGCCCCGGTGGTCTCGCCTCTAAGGTCATCGACCAAACAGCAGGGGCCCTGCCGCACAGATGACCAAGACCCGCAGCTGGCGACCGTTCGGCGCCCGCGATCCGCATGAACCGCACCGCGTCTCCACGCCGCTCGAACTGTTGTTCGACCTCGTTATCGTCATCGCCGTGGCCAGTGCCGCCGAGGGATTGCACCATGCGGTGGCTGCAGGCCACGCGGCGATGGGCGTGACGACGTTCGCGATGACCTTCTTCGCGACGTGGTGGGCGTGGATGAACTTCACCTGGTTCGCCTCGGCCTACGACAGCGACGGGCCGGTCTATCGTCTCATCACTTGCGTCATCATGGCCGGAGCGCTGGCCGTGGCAGCCGGGGTTCCGCGCGTCTTCGCGGGCGGCAGCCTGACGCTGGTGATCGTCGGCTACATCGTTATGCGTGTGGCGATGGTGGCGTTCTGGCTGATCGCCGCGCGCTCAGACCCCCGCCACCGGGCGACGGCAGTGAGCTATGCGGTCGGGATCGCGGTGACGCAGCTGTACTGGACCCTCGCGCTGCTGGTGCTGCGTCCTGCCGGGTTCAGCGCAGTGGCGGGACTGTTCGTGCTGGGCGCGCTGATGGAGATGGCCGTTCCCGTCATCGCCGAAGCGCGCGGCAAGACGCCCTGGCACCACCACCACGTTGCCGAGCGGCACGGGCTGTTCGTCATCATCGTGCTGGGCGAGGTGCTGCTCTCCAGCGCGGCGGCCTTCACATATGCCGATGCGCCGGGCGGGCACCCCGCCGAACTCATCGTGCTGGCTCTTTCCGCACTGGCGATCACCTTTGCGATGTGGTGGCTCTATTTCTCGCAGGAAGGCCCGCTCGATCAGGCGCGGTTTTCCAGCTCGTTCAACTGGAGCTACGCCCATGCGCTGATATACGCGGGCGGCGCGGCGACCGGGGCGGGCTTTGCGGTCGCCATCGACAATGCTGCAGGGCAGGGTCATCATGCGCCCATGCTGGCGAGCAATCTTGCCGTCGCGGTGCCGCTGGCGGTCTACATGGTAGCGCTGTGGTTCGTGCGCGACCGGCTGGTGTTGACGGGACCTTGGCGTCACGGCTTGCTGGCTTTCGCGGCGGCGGTGATCGTGGCGGGGCACATCGGGCACTGGGCGCTGTCCGCGATGGCGCTCATCACCATCCTCGCCGTCGTTGCCCGCAGTCAGGTGCAATGCCGCCAATCCTGACCGTCCGGCCTTGACTCAGCGCCGGCAATCCGCCATTGGCCCGCTCCGACTGATGGGGTGATTCCCGTCTGTCATCCGTCCGAGACCGCTGCTGAGGGTTCCCCTCTTAATTCGCAGCCTAGACGGGGACAAGGAAATCACCCGGCCCCACTCCTTCGAGCGTGGTGCCAACATCGTGTTTCGACACGAGAACTCCTTCCCCTTCGACGGACTCGCCCGAGGTGCGTTAGCGCCCCGGACAATACGTAGCCGGCTACGAGGGGTTCGCCTTTCGTGGCCATTGTGAAGGAGTATGGCATGGATCGTTCGCAGAAAGCCGAATCGGTCGCCTCGCTCAACGCGGTTTTCGCAGAGGCCGGCGCGGTGGTAGTCACCCGCAACCTCGGCATGTCGGTGGCCCAGTCCACCGCCCTGCGCGGAAAGATGCGTGATGCGGGCGCGACCTACAAGGTTGCGAAGAACCGTCTTGCCAAGCTTGCCATTGCGGACACCGACTACGTCGGTATCGGCGACTTCCTGACCGGCCCCACGGGTATCTCCTCTTCGGTGGACCCCGTTGCAGCCGCCAAGGCCGTCGTTGAATTCGCCAAGACGACCGACAAGATCGAGATCGTCGGCGGCGCGATGGGTTCGCAGGTTCTGACCCCCGAAGGTGTCAAGGCTCTCGCCTCGATGCCCTCGCTCGACGAACTGCGCGCCAAGCTCATCGGCCTCGTTCAGGCTCCGGCGACGAAGATCGCCCAGCTGCAGACCGCTCCGGCGGCCAAGCTGGCTCGCGTTTTCGCTGCCTACGCCGACAAGGCTGCCTGAGCGCTCGCTTAAGCAGAACGTTTCTTACGATTTATTCCGCCGCCGGGCATGAGGCCCACGGTGGACCACAGATCAGGAGTTATAATCATGGCCGATATCGCCAAGCTTGTTGAAGAACTGTCGCAGCTCACCGTTCTGGAAGCCGCTGACCTCGCCAAGGCTCTCGAAGAAGCATGGGGCGTCAGCGCCGCTGCTGCTGTCGCAGTTGCCCCGGCCGCTGGTGGCGCCGCTGCCGAAGCCGTTGAAGAGAAGACCGAATTCGACGTGATCCTCACCGGCGACGGTGGCAAGAAGATCAACGTCATCAAGGAAGTCCGCGCCATCACCGGTCTGGGCCTCGCTGAAGCCAAGGCTCTCGTCGAAGGCGCTCCCAAGGCCGTCAAGGAAGGCGCGACCAAGGCTGAAGCCGAAGAAATCAAGAAGAAGATCGAAGAAGCCGGCGGCACCGTCGAGCTCAAGTAATCTTCTTTCCGGTTCTTCCGGGCAGATAACGGAAAGGGCGGTGCCGCAAGGCGCCGCCCTTTTTGCGTTCCGGTTCCGTAATCCTGCGTTCAGCTTCGGGAAGGCAGCTTCGCATCCGCAAAGGGTCGAGTCACGAAGGAGAACATCCCCAATGCGAATGCCCCCCAGGAAGTACCTCGTCGGCGCTGCCGTGCTCGCCCTGCTTGGCGCCGGAGCGGCCGAGGCCGCCAGTACCCGGTTGCACACGATGAAGGTCGATGCGCCCGACGGCACCGTCGTCCACGTCCAATACACCGGTGACGTCGCGCCCAAGGTGCAGTTCGTGCCCGTCGATGCCCAAGGTCAGGTAGCGCAGCAGGCGGACACGCCGGTCATGGCCGATCCTTTCGCGCACATGGACCAGATCTCCGCGGTGATGGACGCGCAGATGAACGCCATGATGCAGCGCGCGGCACTCATGCAGCAGCAGGCGGCCCGTATGCAGCAGCAAGTGACGGCGGCGAGCGCTGACGGTGCTGCAATGCCAGGCCTCACGGTGGTCGGCGACATGCCCAAGGGCGCGCAGGTGACGTATTATTCATCTAGCACCGATGCCAGCGGCTGCACGCGCTCGGTCTCGTACAGCTCCGACGGCTCGGGCGCACAGCCGAAGATGACGCAGGCCGCGTCCGATGGCTGCGAAGCGGCGAAGGCACCCTCGCAGGCCATTCCGGCCAGGGCGGAAGCCCCGGTCGAGCAGGCCCCGCCGCCCGGCCGCAAGGTCTGACCTGAACGCGTAATTCCGCGACGTCCCCGGTCTCCTGGACGTCGATCGACCGGGCCTTGCGTCGGGACAGGCACAAGGCCCTTTTCTTTGGCGGTCAGCCCCGGTGGAGCACGCTCGCCGGGCTGATCCACAACGTACGCGGGCGGCGGTGGGCAATGCGCCAAGCCCCGTCCTCGCGGCGCAGGTGATCGCGGTAGAAGCCGTTGTGGTCGAGGCCCACGACGCTCGTCACCAGCCAATAGGTTCGTGCGGCCGCTTCATCAGGAGCGGTGAATTCGACGTGGCAGGTCGTCAGATGGTGGCTGACGAAACCCGGCGTGCCGTCTGCCGGAGCGGGGATTACTGACGGCGCGGTCATCCAGGCGCGGATCGCTTCGCGCCCTCTGATCGTCTCATGCGCCAGTTCCAGAACGCCATCCACAGCGAAGCAGTCCGCGTAGGCATCTGCTCGCCGCGCATCCCCGGCCTGCGCGCAGCATGCCAGATGCTGCTGGATTTCCGCGAGCGCGATGGACTCTTCGGGCGTCACTTCAGCGTTTCGAGATAGTCGATGATCGCCTTGCGCTTCTGAGCGTCAGCCACGGGGAGGACCATCTTCGTGCCCGGGACCATTTTCATCGGCCCCTGCAGCCAAGTGTCGAGGGTCTTGCGGTCCCACGTGATGCCGGAGCCCTTCAGCGCCGGGCTGAACGCATAGCCCTCCACCTCCCCGGCCTTGGAGCCGACGATGCCGTGCAGCGTCGGGCCGATACCGTTGCGACCCGGCTCGGTCGAGTGGCATGAGCGGCACGTCGCGAAAGCCATCGGCGCCGGGTCTGTGACGGCAGCCGGCGGCGGCGCGGCGGCGGTCGGGGAAGGCGTGGGAGATGCCTGCTCGGGAGCCTTCTCTCCGCAGCCGGCAAGTGTGGCGGCAAGGGCGAGGGGGGCAAGGATCGCGATCTGTTTCATGGTATCCCGGTAATACATCGGCCGTGCCATTCAAAGCGCCGGGACGAAATCGCTTCCCCTCGTCCCGGCCAGCATCTATCGCGCGGGCCGATGCGGGAGAGAACCAGAAACCACCCCTTGCGCGAGGAACTGCGCGCCACCCTGCGCCTTGCCGGGCCGCTGGCGCTTGCCAACATGCTGCAGATGGCGGTCTTCGCGATCGACGTGATCTTCGTGGCGCGGCTGGGGCAGGAGGCGCTCGCGGCGTCCAGTCTCGCCGTCGCCATCGTCGCGGTGGTGATGATGGGCCTGAACGGCGTGACCGGCGCGGTCGCCCCGTTGATAGCCGCCGAGATCGGGCGCCGCCGGAATTCCGTGCGCGAGGTGCGGCGTTCCGCCCGCATGGCGCTGTGGCTGGCACTCGGACTGGGGCTGGTGGCGGTGGGAATCTGCTTCTTCGGTGAACGGATCATGCTGCTGACCGGCCAGAGCCCTCGCATTTCGGCCATATCCGGGCACTTCATCCGCGTGATTTCGCTGGCGCTGGTGCCGATGGCGGTCGCCAATGTGCTGCGCACGTTCGTCTCGGCGCTGGGCAGGCCCGTCTTCGCCACGGTGATCACGGCGCTGTCGATCGGCGTGAATGCGCTGGGCAACTATGCGCTGGTCTTCGGTAACCTCGGCATGCCCGCGCTGGGCCTGACCGGCTCGGCGCTGGCGAGCACTATCACCGCCTGCGTTACGGTGCTGGCTTACGTCGTCGCCATCCGCAACGATCGCAACTTGCGCCGCTTCCACGTGTTCGGGCGCTTCTGGCGGCCCGAATGGCAGCGCCTGCGCCAGATGCTGCGGCTGGGCCTGCCGATCTCCGCGACCCTGATCGCGGAGGGCGGGCTGTTTTCCGGCGCCGCCTTCCTGATGGGACTGGTCGGCGAGGTCGAACTGGCCGCGCACACCGTCGCGCTGCAGATCGCCGCCTTCGCCTTCCAGGTGCCTTTCGGCATAGGCCAGGCCGCGACGATCCGCGTCGGCTATCACTACGGCGCCGGGGACCGCGATGCGATCGCGCGTGCCGGATGGGTGGCGATCGCGATCGGGCTCGGTTTCGTGGGACTGTCGGCGCTGGCGATGCTGCTGATCCCGCGTACGATCATCTCCGCCTACGTCGACGTTTCCGCGCCCGCCAATGCGGCGCTGGTCGCGCTGGCGGTGCAGTATCTCTTCGTCGCTGCGATATTCCAGTTGACCGACGGCGTGCAGGCAATTGCCGCAGGCGTGCTCCGCGGTGTGCAGGACACGCGGATTCCTGCCGTGATCGCCATCGTCGGCTATTGGCTGGCGGGCTTCGCGACCTCGGTAGCGCTGGGCCTGTTCACACCGCTCAGAGGCGTAGGCGTGTGGATCGGCCTCGCGGTCGGCCTGACGGTCGCGGCGATCCTGCTCCTTGGCCGCTGGCACTGGCGCGGTCGATTCGGCCTTGTGCCGGAGCGGTCGATGCCTATCTCGGCGCCGATCGTCGCGCTGTCATAGAGCGATCATCTATCGGGCGCACCAGTTCGCCGCGAAGTTGAACGGCAGATAAATTTTTCTGCGAAGGCCCCATTGACGGCCTCCGGGCACCGGACCATATCTCCGCTCATTGGCACTCTCCTTCACCGAGTGCCAAGCCCAGTTTTATATTTCGTTGGATCTAGGGAGACACCCCAATGACTTTCCGCCCGCTGCACGACCGTGTTCTCGTGCGCCGCGTTGAAGCCGAGGAAAAGACCGCCGGCGGCATCATCATCCCCGATAGCGCCAAGGAAAAGCCCGCTGAAGGCGAGATCGTCTCCGTCGGCACCGGCGCCCGCGCCGAGAACGGCACGATCACCCCGCTCGACGTCAAGGTCGGCGACCGCGTCCTGTTCGGCAAGTGGTCGGGCACCGAGGTCAAGGTCGCTGGTGAAGACCTGCTCATCATGAAGGAATCGGACATCCTCGGCGTCATCGCCTGAGCATCCGATCCTACCATCTGATTTACTGAAGGAATTCAAAAATGGCAGCCAAGGACGTAAAGTTCTCGCGCGACGCTCGTGAGCGCATTCTCGCCGGTGTCGACACCCTCGCCAATGCCGTGAAGGTGACCTTGGGCCCCAAGGGCCGCAACGTCGTCATCGAGAAGAGCTTCGGCGCACCCCGCATCACCAAGGACGGTGTTTCGGTCGCCAAGGAAATCGAACTCAAGGACAAGTTCGAGAACATGGGCGCGCAGATGCTGCGCGAAGTGGCCTCGAAGGCCAACGACAAGGCCGGTGACGGCACCACCACCGCGACCGTCCTCGCCCAGGCGATCGTTCGCGAAGGCATGAAGTCCGTTGCAGCCGGCACCAACCCGATGGACCTGAAGCGCGGCATCGACCTCGCCGTCCTCAAGGTCGTCGAGAACCTCAAGGCGCGTTCGACCCCGGTTGCCGGTTCGTCGGAAATCGCCCAGGTCGGCATCATCTCCGCCAACGGCGACGTCGAAGTCGGCGAGAAGATCGCTGAAGCCATGGAGCGCGTCGGCAAGGAAGGCGTGATCACCGTCGAGGAGGCCAAGGGTCTCGAATTCGAACTCGACGTCGTCGAAGGCATGCAGTTCGACCGCGGCTACCTGTCGCCCTACTTCGTCACCAACCCCGAGAAGATGACGGTCGAACTCGAAAACCCGTACATCCTCATCCACGAGAAGAAGCTGTCGTCGCTGCAGGCGCTGCTCCCGATCCTGGAAGCGGTCGTGCAGTCGGGCCGTCCGCTCCTCATCATCGCCGAGGACATCGAGGGTGAGGCTCTGGCCACGCTCGTCGTCAACAAGCTGCGCGGCGGCCTGAAGATCGCTGCCGTCAAGGCTCCGGGCTTCGGCGATCGCCGCAAGGCCATGCTGGGCGACATCGCCACGCTGACCGCCGGCGAGATGATCTCGGAAGACCTCGGCATCAAGCTCGAGACCGTGACCCTGGGCATGCTGGGCCAGGCCAAGAAGGTCACCATCGACAAGGACAACACCACGATCGTCGACGGCGCCGGTTCGGCCGACGAGATCAAGGGCCGCGTCGAGCAGATCCGCGCGCAGATCGAGGTCACCACCTCGGACTACGACCGCGAGAAGCTGCAGGAGCGCCTTGCTAAGCTGGCCGGCGGCGTCGCCGTCATCAAGGTCGGCGGTGCCACCGAAGTCGAGGTGAAGGAGCGCAAGGACCGCGTCGACGACGCTCTCCACGCGACCCGCGCCGCTGTCGAAGAAGGCATCGTCCCCGGTGGCGGCACCGCGCTGCTCTACGCAACGCGCGCCCTTGAGGGCCTGGCCGGCGCCAACGAAGACCAGACCCGCGGCATCGACATCGTCCGCAAGGCGATTGCCGCTCCGGTCCGTCAGATCGCCGAGAACGCCGGCAGCGACGGCGCCGTCGTCGCGGGCAAGCTGCTCGACCAGTCGGACGAAGGCATCGGCTTCAACGCTGCCACCGACGTCTACGAGAACCTGAAGGCCGCCGGCGTCATCGACCCCACCAAGGTCGTGCGCACCGCGCTGCAGGACGCCTCGTCGGTTGCCGGTCTGCTGATCACGACCGAAGCCGCGATCGTCGAGCGTGCCGACGACAAGCCTGCAATGCCGGCGATGCCCGGCGGCATGGGCGGCATGGGCGACATGGGCTTCTGATGAAGCCCTGACCCAGCGTCAGCATATCGAAGGGGCCGGGAGAGCAATCTCCCGGCCCTTTTGCTTGTTCTGGCGACGTTCGCTGCGCCCGACCCTTCGACAAGC